>NZ_JBEXSI010000119.1:0-7829 GCF_040613515.1 Streptomyces sp. NPDC006261 | reverse complement strand
CGAGCAGGGCGCCGGCCCCCGCTGCCACCGTGACGGCGGGGCGGATGTCGTGGCGCGGGCCGAAAGGGGTGAACCGTCGTAACTTTCCCGCCCCGACCGCGTTCCGTCGCGATACAGCGGTCGGTTGTCACGGAGCGTCAGGCTGCGGCCAGTTCTCTGCGGGCCGCCGGCGAGCCGACGCCGGCCCCGGGTCAAGGGCCGGAACGGCTGCCGGCAGCCTGCTTCGTGTACGGAATCTCCGTACCCCCGTAACGGAGTCGGCCCGCCGCCGCGCCCAGCAGGAGGATCGGCATCCGGCCGAGCGTGGTCCTGCCGCTGCCGCTCTCCGCGACGGTGCCGCGTGTCTGACCGGGCGTGCGCGGTGAGCGAGATCCCGCCGGTGACCAGCGCCGGCCCTGTGCCCGTCCCCGCCCGCAGGGTGTGCAACTGGTCCAGGAGGGTGGCGGCTCGGGGACGAAGGAGCGCTCGATGCCGTGAACGGCCATACGAACGACCGCCTTGACCGCTGCCGAAGCGGAACAAGACGGCCGTCCCGGTATGCGGACATGCGCCGTCAACTACCGGGGTGCACCCAGGGATTGGGCTTGCACTTGACCCCGTCGATGTCCAGGGACTTGGTCTGCTGCTGCATCACCGGGGCCAGGGCGCCGGGCGTGCGGCAGCTCACATGGTTGTACCCGAGCCGGTGGCCGACCTCGTGATTGATGAGCATCTGCCGATAGGCCAGCAGCTTCTTGGGGCCGAAGGTGGCGGAACCCTGGGCCCAGCGATAGGCATTGATCATCACGCGGTCGGTCGAGGCGGAATCGCACGAGACATTGTCGATCGTCGTGTCCAGACCGGATTTCGCACACCATTCACCGGTCGTCCCGGGACTGGCGAGCGTGATCACGAAATCCGGGCTCCCGGACGAGATCCGCTCGAAGGTCATCGCGCCGTTGTGCGCCCAACTCCGGTCGTCGTTCAACGTCTTCTGTACGGCTTCGGCGAAGAGTCCGGCGTCGAGGGAGAGGCCCTTCTCGACATCGATCCGGTAGCGGTACTTCCTGCCCTTGCCGGGCGCCTTCGCCAGTCCGGGGACGGCCTCGAATTTCCCGGTCGCTTTCAGATCCGCAGCGAGCGTGAAGGGCTGCGTCATCTTCTCGCCGTACGACAGGGGCTTGACCTCGGGGGCCCGCCTCGGGGGGTGCTCGGGGGTCGGGCGGGCGTCCGAGCGCGAGGCGCCCTCGCCGCCGTCCCGGTCGACACCGGCCGCCTCCGACGCCGCTCCCCGGCCGGCGGAGTCCTCGGCGACCTGTCCGGCCACCACGACCGCGAGCACGGTCGTCACCGCGGCCGCGGCGATACCGGTGAAGGTCCGCCCCTTGCCACCCTTGGGCCCGTGGCGCTCGGCGGGCTCCGCGTCCAGGGCGTCGTCCGGCTGCACCGGGGGTCCGGCGGCTTCGGCGCCCGAGGGAGTGTCAGGCGCGTCGGGCGGGCCGGGCGCTTCGGCGTCGAAGGCGTCGACGAACTCCCTGCGGGGGCCCGGCATCGCCCCGGGGGCCGCGGCCGGCTGACGTCCCGTGCGCCCGTCGGCGGCGCGCTGGGCGGCCTGCTGGGCGTACACCTGACGCGCCACGGCCTGGTCGCGGGCGGCGTCCTGGTCCGGGCGGGCCGGTGCCCCGTACGGCTGCGCGTACGGCGGGTTGCCGGGGGCGGCCCCGTAATACGGCTGCCCGGCGGCCTGGGAGCCGCCGTAGGGCTGCTGGGCGCCGGTGCCCCAGCCTCCGCCCGGCTCGTGCTGCTCGGGGTGACCGCCGCGCACCTGGGAGGCGTCGGGGAACGGTGCGTGCCCGTCGGCGGGGGGCACGGGCCCCTGGCGCCTGCGCCGGCCGCCGCCGGAGGCGGGGCGGGGTACGGCGCGCCGGCCGCCCGGGTCCGCCGCTGCGGCGTCCGGGCGGGTGGCCTCTGCGCCCTTTCGGCTGTGTCGTCCCACGCCCCGGATCAGCTCCCGCCGCCATCGTCGAGCAGTTCCCGGAACGCCTGGGCGACCGCCTCCGGGTACTCCATCATCGCCACGTGCCCCGCGTCGGGCAGGGTCAGCAGCCGGGCGTCACGGAAGGCCGCGGACGCCCTGCGTGCCATCCGGTACGAGACGAGCTGGTCCCGTCCGCCGTACACGAGCTGGGTCGGTGCGAGCACCCGCTCGGCCTGGCGCCACAGTCCGTGCTGGCCGCCCAGGGTGTACGCGTCCACGATGCCCCGGGCCGAACGCGTCATCGCGTCCCAGAAGTACGGCAGCTCCAGCCGGCGCTCCATCTCGGCCACCGCATGGCGGAAGGCCTCGTCGGAGATCCGTGCCGGATCGCCGTAACAGAGTGCCATGACTCCGCGCGTCCGCTGCTCCGCCGTCCAGCCCTTCGTGAGCCGGGCGAACAGCGGAGCGACCCCCGGTACCGCCAGGAGGCCGGTCGGTACGGCGGGCCGCTGCACCCGCCACTCGGGCAGTGCGGGCGAGATGAGGATGAGGGTGCGCACGAGGTCGGGGCGGACGGCGGCGACCCGGGTGGCGACCGCGCCGCCCAGGGAGTTGCCGAACAGATGGACAGGACCGCGTTCACCCGCGTCGAGCAGCCGGATCACCGCACGGGCGTGCCCGGTGATCGAGTAGTTGCCGTCGTCCGGTGGCGGCGAGTCACCGAATCCGGGCAGGTCGACGGCGTCGGGGTCGACCATGTCAGCCAGCAGCGGCATCAGGGCCGACCAGTTCTGCGAGGACCCGCCGAGCCCGTGCACGAAGAGCGCGGGGGGCAGCCCCGTCCGGTCGGCGGGCCTCGAACGGACGTTCAGCGTGAGCCCTGGAAGGGACACGGAACGCAGCCGCTCGCCCTCGGCGACCCGGACGGCGCTGACCGTGGGAGCCACCGCGGCGGCGACGGCTTGGGTACCCGGCAGCTCGGTCGAAGACATGCGGCAATGTTACGAGACGATCACGCACCAGTTCATGTGTTCGCGGTCACAGGCCGCATCGCGGGGTAGGAGTGTTACTCCTACGCTTCAAGGGAAGGAAGGGAGTCACCCATGACGGTCGACCCGAGCGACCCGGAGACCTTCGAGGACGCCGAGCCGGACACACCTGGCCCGGAAGCCCCGGAGGCGGACGCCGCCGAACAGCGGACGGACATCCGGCCGGAGACGGACGAGCCGGTGGAGAACGTCGACCCGGCCACCGCCAATGAGGCCGATATGGCGGAACAGCGCAGGGTGATCCCTCTGGATGAGGACGATTACCGGTAGAACGCCCCGCTTTGCTCCCGGCCTGGGAGAACTGTGGCTTCCGCAGCCGTCCGGTCCGTGAAATTCTGCGTCCGCGCCGCGCGCACCGGGGTTACCCAAAAGTACGATGGCTGTACGGCGCAGCGTGTACGGATCGGCTGGGCTGGAACACACATTTGGGAGGCGGCGTGAGCGCCATCGAGCAGACAGAGGCAGCGCGCCCGCGGGGCACGCGCCTTCCCCGCCGCGCCCGACGCAATCAGCTGCTGGGCGCCGCGCAGGAGGTCTTTGTCGCACAGGGCTACCACTCCGCCGCGATGGACGACATCGCCGAGCGGGCCGGCGTGAGCAAGCCGGTGCTCTATCAGCACTTCCCCGGGAAGCTGGAGCTCTACCTGGCCCTCCTCGACCAGCACTGCGAGTCGCTGCTCCAGGCCGTCGTGACGGCGCTGGCGTCGACGACCGACAACAAGCTGCGGGTCGAGGCGACGATGGACGCCTACTTCGCGTACGTGGAGGACGAGGGCGGTGCCTTCCGGCTGGTCTTCGAGTCCGACCTGACCAACGAGCCCGCCGTGCGCGAGCGGGTCGACCGGGTCTCCCTCCAGTGCGCCGAGGCGATCTCCGACGTGATCGCCGGGGACACGGGCCTGTCCAAGGACGAGTCCATGCTCCTCGCGGTGGGCCTCGGCGGCGTGTCGCAGGTGGTGGCGCGCTACTGGCTCTCCAGCGGCTCCAGCATCCCGCGCGACACGGCGGTGCAGCTGCTCACCTCGCTGGCCTGGCGGGGTATCGCGGGCTTCCCGCTGCACGGCGTCGAGCAGCACTGACACCCCGTCCCGGCCGGGCGCCGAGCGGCACTGACACCCCGTCCCGGCCGGGCGTCGAGCGGCATCGACGCCCTGTCGCGGCCGGGTACCGCGCCGTGTTCGCTGCGGGCGTTGCCGGTCGGGCCGTGAGGCGTGGTCCCACCGGGCTAATGTGGCTGCGTACGGCGCGGTTCGCCGCGCAGGGACTGACCGTCGGAGGGACATAGCCGTGGAGGTCAAGATCGGGGTGCAGCACACGCCCCGCGAGATCGTTCTGGAGAGCGGGCTTTCCGCCGAGGACGTCGAGAGCGCGGTCGCCGCTGCACTGGGCGGCAAGGCGGAGCTGCTGAGCCTCACGGACGACAAGGGCCGCAGGGTCCTGGTGCCGGCCGACCGGATCGCGTACGTGGAGATCGGTGAGCCGACCGCACGGCGTGTGGGGTTCGGCGCGCTGTAGTCCACGGGACGCGGTGAGCACGGGAGCGGCCCGGCGGGATCTTCCCGCCGGGCCGCTCTCTCATGCCGTGGGGGCGGAGCCGTACCCGTAAGGGTTCCCGGGTACGGCGGAGGGTTGCAGGGCGTGGGCCAGGGGTAGTACCGCCTACGACCGCATTGCCCGCCCCGCACACCCCCGCGAGGTGATCCATAGTGATCTGGGAATCCTTCGGCGCCGCCGTGCTCGGACTCGCCCTGTCCTGGGCGGCGGTCCGCTCACTGCCCGGCCGGCTCCCCTCCACCCGTGCTGTTTGTCTCACCGGTGCGCTGGGAGCGCTGTTCGGGGCGTTCCTCACACATTCGGCGCTGGGTCCCGGCCATGGCGTGGCGACCCTGATCGGCGCCGTCTCCGTCGGGTCGGTGACCCTGTCGCTGCTGATCCGCCCGCGCGGCCGCCGCCTCACGAGGTCGGCGGCGGCCCAGTAGCCCGGGGGGGCCCGGTGTTACGCGGCCAGCCCCAGCGCGGCCATGCGCTTGGTGTGGGCCTCGGTGATCCGGGAGAACATCCGGCCCACCTCCGCCAGGTCGAATCCGCCCGCGACGCCGCCCACCAGCATCGTCGAGAGCGCGTCACGGTCGGCGACCACCCGCTGGGCCTGCGACAGCGCCTCGCCCATCAGCCGGCGGGCCCAGAGCGCGAGCCGCCCGCCGAGCCGGGGGTCGGCCTCGATCGCGGCGCGCACCTTCTCCACGGCGAAGTTGCCGTGGCCCGTGTCGTCCAGCACGGCGAGGACGAGGGCGCGGGTGTCGGTGTCGAGCCGGGCCGCCACCTCCCGGTAGAAGTCGCTGGCGATCGAGTCACCGACGTACGCCTTGACCAGGCCCTCCAGCCAGTCGGACGGCGCCGTCTGGCGGTGGAAGTCGTCGAGCGCCTTGGCGAACGGCTCCATCGCGGCGGTCGGGTCCTCGTCTACGGCGGCGAGCCGGTCGGACAGCTGCTCGAAGTGGTGGAACTCGGCGGAGGCCATCTTCGCCAGGGCCGCCTTGTCCCCGAGTGTCGGCGCGAGTTTCGCGTCCTCGGCGAGGCGCTCGAAGGCAGCCAGCTCGCCGTAGGCGAGGGCGCCCAGCAGGTCCACGACCGCGGCACGGTACTGCGGCTCCGCGGAGGCGGTGGCCCAGTCCTGGGCGGCGATTCCGGTCGCTGCGGGCACTTCTTCGGGGTGATCAGTGGCGTTGTCAGGCGTCTCCATGAACCGCACAATAGCCCGCCCGACGAGGGGCGGAAGGGTCCGGTGAGGAGGGGACATCACACCGTTCCGATGAATTCGTCCAACACACATGCGCAAATCCGGGGTACAGTGGTATTGCGCTTACTGAGCATTTTACTGCTCCAGGGGCGCGTCCTTTGAATGAGGATGCCCGGTCGGTGGCCCGATCGGCTCCGACCCGACAGCCCTCCACGCGGTGCGTACGACACGTACGACTGCAGATGAGGGGCCCCCTCAGCGGCACGAGCGCTCGAGCGACGGCAGTGGTCCCGCGCCACCCGGCCCATCCACGGCCGGATGACCAACCCCGGCACGGTACGACCCCCAGCGTTCGCCTCGGACCGCGTCTCACAGAAGAGGCAGCACCCTGACTACGTTCCGTGACCTCGGCATTCTTTCCGAGACGGCCGAAGCCCTCGAGGCAGTCGGCATCATGTCCCCCTTCCCCATCCAGGAGATGACGCTCCCCGTAGCGCTCTCCGGCTCCGACGTCATCGGCCAGGCCAAGACCGGCACCGGGAAGACGCTCGGCTTCGGACTCCCCCTCCTGGAGCGCGTGACCGTCCCCGCCGATGTCGAGGCGGGGCGCGCCACGCCCGAGCAGCTGACGGACGCGCCGCAGGCGCTCGTCGTCGTCCCCACCCGTGAGCTGTGCCAGCAGGTCACCAACGACCTCCTGACGGCCGGCAAGGTCCGTAATGTCCGCGTTCTCGCGATCTACGGCGGCCGGGCATACGAGCCCCAGGTCGAGGCCCTCAAGAAGGGCGTCGACGTGATCGTCGGCACCCCGGGCCGTCTGCTGGACCTGGCGGGCCAGCGCAAGCTCGACCTCTCCCACATCCGCGGGCTCGTCCTCGACGAGGCCGACGAAATGCTGGACCTGGGCTTCCTGCCCGACGTCGAGCGCATCATCACGATGCTGCCGCCCAAGCGCCAGACGATGCTGTTCTCGGCCACCATGCCCGGTGCCGTCATCAGCCTCGCCCGCCGCTACATGTCGCAGCCGACGCACATCAACGCCACGTCGCCCGACGACGAGGGCACGACCGTCAAGAACACCGCCCAGTACGTCTACCGCGCGCACAACATGGACAAGCCCGAGATGCTTTCCCGCATCCTCCAGGCCGACGGCCGCGGGCTCGCGATGATCTTCTGTCGCACGAAGCGCACGGCCGCCGACATCGCCGAGCAGCTGGAGAAGCGCGGCTTCGCCTCCGGCGCCGTCCACGGCGACCTCGGCCAGGGCGCCCGCGAGCAGGCGCTGCGCGCCTTCCGCAACGGCAAGGTCGACGTCCTCGTCTGCACCGACGTCGCCGCGCGCGGCATCGACGTCGAGGGTGTTACCCACGTCGTCAACTACCAGTCGCCGGAGGACGAGAAGACCTACCTCCACCGCATCGGCCGCACCGGCCGCGCGGGCGCCAAGGGCATCGCGATCACGCTGGTCGACTGGGACGACATCCCGCGCTGGCAGCTGATCAACAAGGCGCTGGACCTGAAGTTCCCGGACCCGCCGGAGACGTACTCCACCTCGCCGCACCTCTTCGAGGAGCTCGGCATCCCGGCGGGCACCAAGGGTGTGCTGCCGCGTGGCGAACGGACCCGGGCCGGTCTGCGCGCGGAGGAGGTCGAGGACCTCGGCGAGACCGGCGGCCGCGGCCGCAAGGCCGCCGCCCCGGCTCAGGCCCGTGAGGAGCGCGAGGAGCGCGAGCCCCGTACGCGTACGCCGCGTCAGCGCCGCCGCACCCGTGGCGGGACCTCGGAGGAGGGCGGCGCCGCGGCGGTGCCCGCACCCGCCAAGGAGGCCACGCCGGTCACGCCGGCCGGTGACGAGGCTTCCGAGGGGCCGCGCACGCCGCGCCGCCGTCGCCGTACGCGGGTCAGCGCGGCCGATGCCGTGACCGAGGCGGCCGTGGCGGTCGTCGAGGCCCCCGTGGCTGCCGCCCCGGTGGCTCCCGCCGCCGAGACCGTGGCCACGGTCGTGGCCGAAGCCGTCGTGGAGGCCGAGCCGGTCGTGGAGGCCGAGCCGGTCGTGGAGGCCGAGCCGGTCGTGGAGGCCGAG
>NZ_JBEXSI010000118.1:0-7904 GCF_040613515.1 Streptomyces sp. NPDC006261 | reverse complement strand
GACCGGCGGACCACCTCAGCTGACGAACAAGCAGATCGACGGTCCCACCTGACACCGCCCGCGCCGCACCCACCGGCGAGCCCGGCGCCCCCCTGGCCCGCAGCTCGCCCCTGCCCCTCTCGGAGCCCAGCGCCATCCGCATCCCCGAGATGTGTCGCCGGTCCGCTCTTCCCTTCGTCCGGCGTCGGAGCGTGTGGCTTCACTCCCGTTCGGGCACGACCACGACAGGGCAGCCGGAGTGGTGCAGGACCGTGTGGGCGACCCGTCCCAGATGAGGTCCCGGCCGGCCGGGACGCCGCCGGCCCACGATGAGGAGGCCGGCGTCTCGCGAAGCGGCCAGAAGAACCCTGCGGGCGGGGCCCTCCACCGTGCGCCGCCGCAGCCGAACCTCCCCGGGAGCGTCGGCGAGAGCTTCCTCCAGCTCCCTCGCCGCCCGTTCCTCGTACACGCGCTCGGGCTCACCGGTGAGCAGAGGGTGGTCGACCGACTCGTGCATGGGGCACCGCCACGCCCGTACCGCCTCCAACGCGGCATCGCGCCGCTTCGCCTCCGCGTAGGCGAAGCGCACTGCCGCTGTCGGCGCGTCGGCCACACCGACGACGATGTGGTCCCGGCCTCGGGCGACAGCGCGGTTGCTGTGGCTGCCACGGATCACGATGACCGGGCAGTCCGCTTGTGCGGCCACGGTCAGGCTGACGGAGCCCAGAAGCAGATCTGCGAGACCACTGCGTCCACGAGTGCCTACGACCAGGGCAGACGCGTCGCGGCTTTCGCGCACGAGGGCGTGTTCAGGCTCCTCCAGCACGTCGGCGGTCGTGACGTGCAGCTCGGCGTGATGACGCAGCGCCCGCAGGGCCGCGGCCGCGAGGATGTCCTCCGCGGCGACACGCCCGGACGAGCTGCCGATTTCGCGCGCGAGTGCGGGCCCCTCGTAGCGCTCCCACAGGGAGGCGTACACGATGCGCAGGGGCGCCCGGCGCAGGGCGGCCTCGTCGGCCGCCCAGTCGACGGCCCGCAGACTGGCCTCGGAGCCGTCGACGCCGACCATCATGGGCAGGTTCATCGGTCCCAGCCTCCCCCGCCGAGGTCGAAGACGATGCGGGCCTTGACCTGCCCCTGGAGGACCTCGTCGATCGATTCGTTGACGGCGGTGAGCGGGCGGGTCTCCTGGATGACCTTCGTCCGGCCGTCCGCGTGGAGCTGGAAGACCTCCGCGAGATCGTGGCGGGTGCCGACGATGGAGCCGATCACCGAAGTGCCGTTCAGCACGGTGTCGAAGATGGGCACCTGGATGGTGCCGTGCGCGGGCAGGGCCACCATGACGAGCTTGCCGCCGCGCCGCAGACCCGAGTTGACGGCTTCGAAGGCGGCCGGACTGACGGCGAGAGCGAGGGCGGCGTGGGCGCCGCCGTGCCGCTTCAACTCCGCCCCGACGTCCTGGGTACGGGCGTCGATGAGGATGTCGGCGCCCAGTTCCCGGGCGAGTTCCAGCTTCTCGTCGGTGACGTCGATGGCGGCGACGGTGGCGCCGGCGATCTTCGCGTACTGCACCGCCAGATGGCCGAGACCGCCCACGCCGGAGATGGCGACCAGCTGTGCGGGCCGGACGCCGGCGACCTTGAGGGCCTTGTAGGTGGTGACGCCCGCGCAGGTCAGCGGGGCCGCATCGATGGCGCTGACACCTTCGGGCACCAGCTGGGCGAAATCGGCCCGGGCCAGCATCTTCTCGGCGTATCCGCCGTCGCAGCCGTAACCGGTGTTGACCTGGCTCTCGCACAGCGTCTCCCACCCGGACAGGCAGTGCTCGCATCGCCCGCAGGCGCTGCCGAGCCACGGCACGGCGACCCTTTCACCGACGGCGAGATGGGTGACACCCTCGCCGAGCTTCTCCACGAGGCCGACACCTTCGTGACCGGGCACGAACGGCGGCGTGGGCTTGACGGGCCAGTCGCCGTGCGCGGCGTGGATGTCGGTGTGGCACAGCCCTGACGCCTCGACGCGGACACGGACCTGTCCGGGGCCGGGCTCGGGGTCGGGGCGCTCCTCGATGACCAAGGGCTGACCGAATGCCCGTACGACCGCTGCTTTCATGATGTCCTCGTTCTCCTGTGTCCCAAGGTGCGTCAGTCGTGTGCGACGACGGCGACGGGCGCGGTGGCGTGGTGGAGCACCGCGTGGGTGACGGCACCGATGTGGGTTCCGAAGGGGTTACGGCGTACTCGCCGGCCCACGACGACGAGGGAGGCGTCACGGGAGGCATCGATCAGGTGAGTGGCGGCGCTGCCCGGGCGGGACATCTCGACGACCTCGACGTCCGGGTACTTCTGCCGCCAGGGACGCAGGCTCTCGGCGAGTGCGTCGGCCTGCTGTCGGGTGAACCCCTCGTGGTGCTCGAAACCCGGCCCGATGGTGTAGACGGCGTAGGGCCACGTGTCCCAGGCCTGGATCACGTACAAGGCGGTCTCCCGGCGCCGTGCCTCCTCGAAAGCAAAAGCGATGACGGTGTCGTCGGGACTGCCCAGGCCGAGGACGACGGGCCGGAACGCGGTGGCGGCGGACGGGATGCCGGCAGGGCCCATGACGTGCTCGTCGGTGGCCTGTTCCCCGGCGCGCACCAGGACCACGGGCACCTCGGTCCGGGCGATCACGGACTGTCCGACGGAGCCCACGAGGAATCCGCCGAGCCCGCTCAGCGCCCGGGACCCCAGGACCAGTAGTTCCGCGTCGTGGGCGGCTTCCACGAGGGCCTCGGAAGGCGTCCCGGTACGCTGCTCGGTGCTCACCTCGACCCCTGGGTGGCGGAGTCCGAGCCCTTCGGCGGCCTCGCGGGGCACCCGCTCGGTCCAGTGCTGGTGGGTCTCCGCTCCCAGGAGCGGGGCCTGGGCCATCGGCTCCGGCACCGGCATCCACACGTGGACCAACCGTACCGGCAGGTCACGCAGCTTCGCCTCGCGCGCCGCCCATTCCGCGGCGGCCGCGCTCTCGGCCGATCCGTCGAGTCCTACGGTGATCACACGGGCCATGATGGTCTCCTCGGTGTCGGGTGCTCTGGTTCCAGCGTCGCGTTCGGCAGGTTCTCGCGGCAGGGGCCGCTGGTCCCCCGCCGGGGCCGACCGGCCCTGTCAGTGTGGGTGGACGGGCGATGCGGGGCACTCAGCCGCAGTCATGAGGGCCCCGGACGGCCGGAAGCGGACGACCACAGCCGCGCCAGGTCGAGCGGCACCGGGCGGTGCCGGCGGTCCGGGCGCGAGCCGGCGGTCCGGCCAGGCCCGGCCGACGCGGGAGAGGAGACATCGCACGCTCCTTCGTCCGCACGGCGGGCGGCGGTCCTACCCGGGAGGACAGTCGTGAGGCACGACCGCCACAGGGGCTGTGGCGTGGTGCAGAACGGCGTGGGTGACCGGACCGATGCGTCGCAGGCCCGCCTCGTGGCTGCGACGCCCGACGACCACGAGGCCGGCACCGACGCTGTCGGACAGCAGGACCTCGGAGGCAGAGCCGATCTCGAAGTGCTCGACGACCTCGACCTGCGGGTACTTGCCGCGCCACGGCTTGAGGGTCTCGGTCAGGACCTCCCTGTTGATCTGCTCCAGACCGTTCGCCTCGTCGACCTGATACAGCGAACCCGGACTCCAGGCGAGGGCCGTCGGGACGCTCCAGGCGTGTACGGCACGCAGGATGGCTCCGCGTTCGGCCGCGGCTGAGAAGGCGAACTCCATGACCGCGTCACCGATCTGCCCTGGGCTCCACGCCGACCACCACTTCCTGAGCGTGCCGGGGCGTTGCGGCGTGCGGCTTCCCGACCATGACGACCGGCCCGGCCGCCTGGCGCAGCACCTTCATCGAGACGGAACCGAGCAGGTAGCCGGTCAGGGTGCCGTAACCACGCGATCCCAGCACCAGCATGTCGGCGCGTGCGGCTTCGGCCAGGAGAGTGGGCACCGGATCGTCGACGATCAGCTCGGTCGTGACGTCCAGGGCCGGATGCTGCCTGGCCACGCGGGACCGGGCCTCGTCGAGCACGTTGCGCACCCAGCGCTCCTCGGCCGCCCGGTCTCCGACGTACGCCACGTCCGTGGGGCGCCAGACCCAGGCGTGCACCAGGCGCAGGGCCGATCCCCGGCGCTCCGCCTCTTCCGCGGCCCAATCGGCCGCCGCCGCGGCGTGGTCGGTCCCGTCCAGTCCTACGGTGATGGTGCCGGACATGCTGCCTCCTGATGCTGCCGCTGGGAGGGGAGACCCCAGAGGACGTGATGGTGTGATGGTGTGAGCCTCACACGGGTCCGGCGAACGGCGCTGGGGCCGATCGTCCCTGGTCTGGGCCTGAGCGGCCCTGGTTGTGCCGACCGGTTGGGCCGGCCCCGAACCGGTCTCGGGCAGCGGTGGACCGCGCGATCGCCGGAAGGACCGCTTCGGGGAGCCGGTGTGCCAGGGAAGCGGAGACGGCCGGCTCCGGCGGTCTCTCCGTCCGCGTCGAGCCGGCCGTACGCGCTCACAGGTGGGGGACCACTGCCACCGGGGAGGCGGCGTGGTGCAGCACCGCGTGCGTGACCGGCCCGACGTGCGTGCCGAACGGTGCCCGGCGTTTACGCCGCCCCACCACCACCAGTGAGGCGTCCGCGGAGGCGTCCACGAGGTGGTGGGCGGCCCTGCCGACGACACACTGTTCCGTGACCTCGACCTGCGGGAACGTGCCGCGCCACGGCCGCAGTACGTCTGTGAGCGCGCTCGCTTCGCGCAGGCCCCTGGCGACACGGTGGCCGGGGTCGGCGGCTGCGGGGCCGTGGTCGAAGACGGCCGGGGCGGTCCAGCCATGGACGACCCGCAGCCCGGCCGCGCGAGCGGTGGCGGCTTCGAAGGCATAGGAGATCAACTCGTCACACGGCCGCGAGAGGTCGAGGCCGAGCACCACGTCGAGGTACTGCCTGCCGGCCGCGCTGCCACCGGCCTCGTCCTCGACCCGTTCGCCGGGCCGCACGACGACAACCGGGCGCTCAGCACGTGCGATGACGGGCGTGGACACCGATCCGGCCAGGAAACCACCGAGGGCACCGAGCCCTCGCGATCCCATCACCAATACCTCCGCCCGCTCCGTCGCGGAGAGCAGCACCTCCACGGGGCGCCCGATCACCTGCTCCACGCTGACGTCGACGTCGGGGTACCCCTCCCCCAGCCGATCGGCAGTCACAGCAAGGACGCGCTCCGCCCCGTGCCGGGTCATGGTGGTTCCGTCGGGTGTGGGGCCCACGCCCCCCGGCGGTGCGGGGCTGAAGAGCGGCGAACGGTCCTGCCCGGCCTGGAGGATGTGCAGGGGCAGACCGCGCAGGCGGGCCTCTCGGGCAGCCCACGCCGCTGCGGCGAGCGACTCGGCCGAGCCGTCCACAGCGGCGATGACGGTACGTCGTGACATGGTTTCCTCCGGATGAGGGGTACGTCTGGTCGAGGAGCGGCGGCAGAGCCAAGGCGAGGGCAGGGCAACGGCCCGGACGCGGCGCCTGGCGGCGGCGCTCGGGCCGTCGACCGCGTGCTGTCCGATCCCGGGAGCCGGAACGGGCGGTACGGCGGTGAGACCGTCCCCCTACAGGGCCGGGGTGATCAGTCCGTAGTGGCCGTCGTAGCGGTGGTAGAGCACGCTGCCCCGGCCGGTGCCGGTGTCGTGGAAGAAGACGAAGGGCAGGCCGGTCAGGCGCAGTCGCCGGAGGGCCTCGTCCACATCGCTCGCGGGGACGGGAACCGTGCTGACGCTCAGCGGACCCTCGAGATCCCGTTGCCGGCCGGTGGTCCCGAGCGACGCCATACGGTGCCGGCCGCCGACAGCGTCCCGGTAGACCACGCTGTCGTGTCCTGAGGCCAGGTCGGTGAAGAGCCAGAAGTCGTGGTCCATGGCCTCCAGGTCGATCACGGCGTCCTGCGGTGTCTGCCGGGCCAGGCTGAACGACTTGTGCCGGATGATGCGGCGCTCTTCGGCCGGAAGGTGCTGGCGGTGCGGGCGGTGCTCATGACCCGAGCCGTCCCGCCACGTCCGGTCGTCCGGGCCGCCACCGCGCGGTCCGCGCGCCCTGTACCGCCGCGCCCGGGCGATGCGCGCGGTCAGGCGCTCCTGCAGGAGATCGGCGGCCTCGAACATGGTGGTCGCGGCGACATGGGCCCGCACCGGCCTGCCGTTGACGTCCACCACGGCCTGAGCCGTAGCCGGACGGGCCGCCGAAGCATTGGCCGCTTGCGTGAGCTTCACGTGTGCCGACAGGACCGGTTCGCTCACATGGCTGATCACCGCGAGCACCTTCCTCCGGGCGTAGGCTTCCGCCTCCTCCGGCACCTGTCCTCGGTTCCGCACCTGGACGTCGACTTCTTCGCTGGTCGTGAGACCACTCATGGCAACTCCTCCTCGGTCTCCCTCATCCTGGCTCCCGCCGCTCAGCCCCGGCAGAGCCGACGGGCCCGCACCGAGGTGCCACCCGTACCCGTGGGAGGCCCCTGCGCGAGGACCACCGTCCTGGCGGTGAGGGCCCTTCGGCCCACAGCCATCCGCGGAGCTCGGAGGGGAGGGGGCGATCGGGCGCGGCGCGGACCGCGCTGCGCCCGATCGCCGGCAGACAGCCTGCATCGTGGACGGCTCGTACGGACCAGGCTCGTGAACCGCCGGTGCTCCGGGCAGAGATCAGAGGTGGCCGGTCGGGCCGGCCGGAGGGACACCGCCACGAGGCTCCTGCGCAGGCGTGTCGGCCTCGTCGGCCTCGAGAACGACGACTGCGTCGTCGACGGCACGGACCAGCTCGCGCGGACCGCGGCGCGTCAGTGGTGAGCGACGACGGCGACCGGCGCGACGGCGTGGTGCATGACCGCGTGGGCGACGGCACCGATGTGCGCGCCGAAGGGGCTGCGGCGCACGCGCCGGCCCACGACGACGAGGGAGGCGTCGCGCGAGGCGTCGATCAGGAGGCCGGCGGTACTGCCGAGCCGAGTGACCTCGGCCACCTCCACATCCGGGTACTTCTCACGCCACGGCAGGAGCACTTCGCTGAGCGCCAGGGCCTGTTCCCGGATGATGTCCTCGCGGAGGTCCACGCCTGCGGCCAGGCTGTACGCGTAGGAGGACGGGAGGTTCCAGCCCGTGGCGACGGTCAGCGTGGCAGCGCGACGTCGCGCCTCCTCGAACGCAAAAGTGATCACCGCGTCGTCGGGACTGTCGGTGTCCAGGCCCAGGACCACGGGCCGGAAGGCGGCAGCGGTGGACGGAAGGCCGACGGGGTCCTCGACGTGCTCGTCGGCGGCCCGTTCCCCGGCGCGCACCAGCACCACGGGCGCATCGGCCCGGGCGACCACCGACTGGCCGACCGACCCGACCAGGAAGCCCGTGAGGCCACTCAGGGCGCGGGAACCCAGCACGAGCAGTTCCGCGTCGCGCGTGGCGTCGAGCAGAACCTCGGCCGGAACTCCTGTCCGCTGCTCGGTGGCCACCTCCACGCCGGGGTGACGCAGCATCAGCGCCTGCGCGGCTTCCCGGGGAATCCGCTCGGTCCAGTGCTGATGTGTCTCGGTGCCGAGAGGCGGGGCCTCGGCCATGGGCTCCGGCACCGGCTGCCACACGTGCAGCAGCCGTACCGGCCGCTCCCGCAGCGCCGCTTCGCGGGCCGCCCACTCAGCTGCTGCCCGGCTCTCGGGCGAGCCGTCGAGTCCTACGGTGATCGAGCGGGCCATGCTGCCCACCTCCTGTGTCAGTCGGTCTGTTCCCAGCGTGTCTTGCGGCGGCCTCGCGGGCAGGGGGCCGCTGGTCCCGGAAGAGAGCCGACGGTCCCTGTCCCGACGGGCTGGTGGGGCGGGGCCCCGGCCCGGTGTCCGCCCGCCCGTTCCGTCCGCCGTCCTGGAGGCGCTTCGATGCCGCACCGTCCGCACATCCCCTC
>NZ_JBEXSI010000117.1:0-7997 GCF_040613515.1 Streptomyces sp. NPDC006261 | reverse complement strand
TGCTGCTGGACGGCGTGGAGCTCGTCCTGGTCGGAGCCGCCGTCGGCCCCGACCTCCCGGCCAAGCGCCCCCTGGCGCTGGGCCCCCCAGCCCCTTCTCCCTCAGAACAGCGCCTGCACCCCGTCCCGCCCGCCGCCGCTCTCGAAGGCCAGCAGCCGCTGCTTGCGGTCCAGGCCGCCGCCGTATCCGGTGAGGCCGCCCGAGGCTCCGATGACCCGGTGGCACGGCACGATGATGCCGACCGGGTTCTTGCCGTTGGCCAGGCCGACCGCCCGGGACGCGCCCGGCTTGCCGAGCTCCTCGGCCAGTTCGCCGTACGTCCGCGTCTCGCCGTACGGGATCTTCCGCAGCTCCGCCCAGACACTGCGCTGGAACGGGGTGCCGTGCAGGTCGAGCGGAAGGTCGAAGGCGGTGAGCTCGCCCGCGAAGTACGCCGTGAGCTGGCGGATCACCTCGGGGAAGGGTTCCGGGTCGGGGACCCCGAAGGTCTCCTCGGGTGGGCGGTGGCGCTGGTCGGTCATGTAGAGGGCGGAGAGGACGCCGTCGGTGGCGACGAGCGTCAGTGGGCCGTAGGGGCTGTCGACGACCGTGTGCTGCCTGGTCACGGAAGGCGTCGTGGTGGTGGGCATAAGGGGCGTCCCTTCGTCAGGCGGGCAGGTGGTTGATGGGGTGGTCGTCCACGGTCCAGAGGTACTGGACGGCGTACGCGCGCCAGGGACGCCAGTCCGCGGCCCGTGCGGTGAGGGCGGCTGGGGTGGACGGGAGGCCGAGGCGTTCGGCGGCCCGGCGGATGCCGAGGTCGGTGGGGAGGAAGGCGTCGGGATCGCCGAGCGCCCGCATGGTGATGACCTCGACCGTCCAGGGGCCGAAGCCCGGCAGTGCCGAGAGTTCGGCACGGGCCCGCTCCCAGTCGGTGCCGGTGCCCAGGCGGAGCGTCCCGTCGGCGAGGGCGGCGACCAGGGTGGTGAGCGTGGTGCGGCGGGTCCGGGGCAGCGCCAGGGTCTCCGGGTCGAGCTCCGCCAGGGCCTGCGGGGTCGGGAAGAGGTGGGTGAGCCCGCCCTCAAGGTCCTCGACCGGCACCCCGTACGCGGTGACCAGGCGGGCCGCGTGGGTGCGGGCGGCGGCGGTGGAGACCTGCTGGCCGAGGACCGCGCGTACGGCGAACTCGGCGCCGTCCACCGTACGCGGCACCCGGCGGCCGGGGCCCGTCCCGACCAGCGGGGCGAGCACCGGGTCGGTCCGCAACCGGTCGTCGACAGCGACCGGGTCCGCGTCCAGGTCGAGGAGCCAGCGGCACCGGCTGATGGCCTGGGTGAGGTCGCGGGGGTCGGTGAGGGAGAGCCGGCAGGCGATGTGGTCGGGCTGCGGGGTGAGGGCGACGGTGCCGTGGCCGTACGGGAGGGCCAGCGTGCGGCGGTAGGCGCCGTCCCGCCACTCCTCGATGCCGGGGACGGCGGTCGCGGCGAGGTGGCCGAAGAGGTTGCTGGGGTTGAGCGGGGCCCGGTACGGGAGGCGGAGGGCGATCACGCCGGGAGCGGCGAGGGCCGAGGGCCCGCGCGCCGCGCGGGAGCGCAGTTCGCCGGGGGCCAGGGCGAAGACCTCGCGGACGGTCTCGTTGAAGGTGCGGATGGAGGAGAACCCGGCGGCGAACGCCACCTCCGCCAGGGGCAGGGTGGTGGTCTCGATGAGGAGGCGGGCGGTCTGGGCCCGCTGGGCGCGGGCCAGGGCCAGCGGTCCGGCGCCCAGCTCGGCGAGGAGCTGGCGTTCGATCTGCCGGGCGGAGTAGCCGAGCCGGGCGGCCAGACCGGGGACGCCCTCGCGGTCGACGACGCCGTCCCGGATGAGCCGCATGGCGCGGGCCACCGAGTCGGCGCGGGCGTTCCACTCGGGGGAACCGGGGCTGGTGTCGGGGCGGCACCGTTTGCAGGCCCGGAATCCGGCCTGCTGGCAGGCGGCGGCGCTCGGGTAGAAGGCCATGTTGCGGACCTTGGGCGGCACGACGGGACAGCTGGGGCGGCAGTAGATCCGGGTGGTGAGGACCGCGGTGAAGAACCAGCCGTCGAAGCGGGCGTCCTTGGACTGGACGGCCCGCACGCAGCGCTCGGTTTCGGTGTGCATGGTTCCAGGATGGGTCACCGGTCAGGGGCCTGGCTGGCGGAAATCCGACACGGTCCTCGGGGGCCCGGAACCCGCGGGCCCTCTCCGTGTCGGCCCGCGCGCCGGGCGGCCCCTTCGGTGTCAGCGCCGCGCGCCGGAGCGCCGGAGGGTCCCCGGGTCTCAGCCGCGCATCGCGAGAACTTCCTCGAACTCCACGTACGCGTGCGCGTCGAAGAGCACGAACCGCACCTCCTCGACGGGGGCCACGGACTCCGCGAGCACCGTGCGCACGGCGATCCGCGCGCCGTCGTCCATCGGCCAGCCGTAGATGCCCGTCGAGATGGCCGGGAACGCGACGGTTCTGGCACCCAACTCCGCGGCCAGGTGCAGGGATTCGCGGTAACAGGAGGCGAGCAGGGCTGAGCGGTCCTGGGCTCCGGAGAAGACCGGGCCGACCGTGTGGACCACCCAGCGGGCGGCCAGGCGTCCGGCGGTGGTGGCGACGGCCCGGCCGGTGGCCAGGCCCTTGCCGTACTGCGAGGCGCGCAGCTCACGGCAGGCGGCGAGGATCTCGGGACCGCCGCGCCGGTGGATGGCCCCGTCCACCCCGCCGCCGCCGAGGAGCGAGGAGTTCGCGGCGTTGACGATGACGTCGACGGGCTGGTCGGTGATGTCACCGCGGACCAGACGGACCACGGGGGTGACGGAGGTGCTCATGCGGACATCATGCCGCCCTCCACGCGCCCGCGCCGCCCGCTCGCGCTGACCGGGCCCGGGCCGCACGTCCCCGCGGCGGGCGGCTACTCGGTGCCGGCTTACGTCACGACGGCGGCCATCGGTGTGGGCACCGTGCTCGGCAGCCACATCGGCGGTGCTGCGCAGCGGCGTTGGACTCCGCCGGCCGGCGACAGCTGATGCAGCGCCCGGGAATTCAGGAGGCGGCGCGCAGCTGCCGCCATACGGCCTTGGCGGCGTGGTGGCCGGACATGCCGTGCACACCGGGTCCGGGCGGGGTGGCCGAGGAGCAGAGGTAGACCGCCGGGTGCGCGGTGGCGTAAGGGACGCGGGCAAGCCTGGGGCGGATCAGGGTCTGGAGGCCCGAGAAGGCTCCGCAGGCGATGTCGCCGCCGACGTAATTGGCGTTGCGATCGGCGAGTTGGGGCGGCCCCGAGACGGCTCGGGCGAGCACCAGGTCACGGAAACCTGGGGCGAAACGCTCCAGTTGGCGCTCGATGACGTCGGTGGCGTCGCCCTCCCACCCGGCCGGGACGTGCCCGTACACCCAGAAGACGTGGCGTCCTTCGGGGGCGCGGGAGGCGTCGGTGAGGCTCGGCTGAGCGGTGATGAGGAAGGGGACGGAGGGGTCGCGGCCCTCGACGGCGGCCTTCAGCGCGGTGTCGATGGTCCCGGCGTCGGGGCCGATGTGGACAGTGCCGGCGCGGCGGGCGTCCTCGGCGGTCCACGGGACGGGGCCGGACAGCGCGTAGTCGATCTTGAAGGCGGAGGCGCCGTAGCGGTAGTGGCTGTAGGCGGAGCCGAGGCCCGCGATGCGGGCGAGCGCGGAGGGTGAGGTGTCGAAGATGTAGGCGCGGGCGGGCGGGAGATCGTCCAGCCGCTTCACCTCGCTGCCGGTGCGGATGGTGCCGCCCTGTTCGCGGAGGTAGGAGGCGAGGGCGTCCGCGATGGCCTGGGAGCCGCCGCGCGGCACCGGCCAGCCGTTCTCGTGGGCGGCGAGCGCGAAGACGAGGGCGATCGCCGAGGTCGCGAAGCCGCTGGTGGGCGCGATGGCGTGGGCGGCGAGCCCGGCGAAGAGGCCGCGGGCCTTCTCGCCCTGGAAGCGCCGGGAGACCCAGGTGGTGGGCTGCAGGCCGAGCAGACCGAAGCGGGCCAGTCGGTACGGGTCGCGGGGCAGGCCGTCCCAGGGGGTGCGCAGGAAGTCGGCGGCCAGGGTGTCCCAGCGGCCGACGAAGGGGGCGACGAGGCGGCGGTAGGCGCCCGCGTCGGCGGGGCCGAGCGTCATCGCGCTCTCGCCGACGGAACGGGTGAGCGCGGCCGCGGTGCCGTCGGGGAAAGGGTGGGCGAGGTCGATCTCGGGGTGCAGCCACTCAAGGCCGTGCCGGGCCAGGGGCATCGCCCGGAACGCGGGCGAGCCGATGCCGAGCGGGTGCACGGCGGAGCAGGGGTCGTGCCGGAACCCCGGCAGCGTCAGCTCCTCGGTACGGGCGCCTCCGCCGACGGTGTCATGCGCCTCGTGGACCTCCACGGCGAAGCCCCTGCGGGCCAGTTCGGCGGCGGCGGTCAGCCCGTTGGGCCCGGCCCCCACGACGACCGCATCGAGCATCGACGGCACCTTGGGACTCCTTCGTCGGCCGGCAGGCGGAGAGCCAGGATATTCGGGCGCGCCGGCAACGCGGACGCGGGGACCCCGCGGCCCGGCCCGGGAAGGGGCCGGCCGGACCGCCCGGGGCGGGTCAGCCGCCCGCCCTGAGGGCGGCCAGGACACGTTGGGCGGTGGTCTCGTCGCGGGCGGCCGTGAACGGCAGGTCGTTGCCGCCCGCGATCCGGTACGGGGTGCCGGACAGGGTCGCCTGGGCGCCGCCCGCCTCGGTGACCAGGAGCAGGCCCGCCGCATGGTCCCAGGCGAGCTCCCAGTTGAAGGCGACGGCGTCCTGGGCACCGCGGGCGACCGCGAGGTATTCCAGCCCGGCCGAGCCGCAGGAGCGGGGGGCGATGCCTTCGGTGCGCAGGCCGAGCAGGGCCCGTTTCTGCGCCTCGGTGGTGTAGTCGGGATGCGACATCGCCACGTTCAGTACGGCGCCGGGCTCCGGCGCGCCGGAGCGCAGCGGCGTGCCGTTCAGGGTGGCGCCCCGGCCGCGTACGGCGACGGCCATCTCACCCAGGACCGGCGCGTACGTCCAGGAGGCGTGGACCTCGCCGTGCAGGGCGAGGGCGACCAGGGTGCAGAAACCGGCCTCGCCCCGGACGAACTGGCGGGTGCCGTCGACCGGGTCGACGATCCAGACGGGGGCGTCGCCGCGGAGGGCCTCGTAGACCGCCGGGTCGGCGTGGACCGCCTCCTCGCCGACGACGACCGAGCCGGGCAGCAGCTTGGTGAGGGCGGCGGTGAGGTGCTCCTCGGCCAGCCGGTCCGCGGCGGTGACCAGGTCGTGCGGGCCGCTCTTCTCGATGATCTCGTGGGCGGCGAGCTTCCGGTGGCGCGGCATGATCTCGGCCGCGGCCGCGGCGCGCACGGCCGCCTCGACCTCGGCCAGCGGTCCGGTGTGTCCGGCGGTTCCGTACAGGAAGTCATCGATCATGACTCCAGCTAAGCACGGTCCGCCGGGGCCCTTGGGACCGGAGCATTTCCGGCCACGGGAGGTGAGCGGTCCGTTGCGGAGGCAGGCGCTGGTGGCCGACTGGGAGGCCCGGCGGACCGCGTCCTGACCCGGCAGCCGTCTCCGGATGGTTCGGACGGGCCGTCGGGGGCAGGCGATGCGCCGGACGGCCGATCGCCGCCGACCCGTCGGAAGCCTCTTTCCGGCACACGTCGTCGGCGCGCGGATCCTGGCCGGACCGGGCCTACCGTCGGCCTGGTCAGCCACCCCGACCAACGGAGATGTACGACATGGCAAAGATCCTTTTCGTGGTGACCGGCGCGGACCACTGGACGCTCGCGGACGGCACGGCCCACCCGACGGGCTTCTGGGCCGAGGAGGCCGTGGCCCCGTACCAGGTGTTCACCGGCGCCGGTCACGAGGTGGTCGTCGCCACCCCGGGCGGAGTCGTCCCGACCGTGGACCGTGGCAGCCTGGCACCCGAGGTCAACGGCGGCCAGAAGGGCGCCGACAAGGTGGCGGCGGGGCTGGAGGCGTTCGAGGAGCTGCGGCGGCCGGTCGCGCTGGAGGACGTGGACCTGGACGCGTACGACGCCGTCTTCTACCCGGGCGGCCACGGCCCGATGGAGGACCTCGCGGTGGACCCGGTCTCCGGGCGGCTGCTCACCGAGGCCCTGGCGTCGGGCAAGCCGCTCGGCGTCGTCTGCCACGCCCCGGCGGCGCTGCTGGCCGCCACGGCTCCCGACGGCACCCACGTGTTCGCCGGATACCGGTTGACCGGCTTCACCAACGCCGAGGAGACCCAGGCGGGCCTGGCACAGAAGGCGAAGTGGCTGCTCCAGGACCGGCTGGTCGAGCTCGGCGCGGACTTCCAGGAGGGCGAGCCCTGGGCGCCGTTCGTGATCGTCGACCGGAACCTGGTGACCGGGCAGAACCCGGCGTCCTCCACACCGCTGGCCGAGGAGCTGCTCAAGCGGATCGGCTGACCGGGACGCCCCCGTGACGCCCGCGCCCCGGCCCGTGCACGGCCGGCACTCGCGGGCGTCACCAGTCCCGCTGCGCCGGCGGCTCGCAGAGCTGCAGGACCACGGCGCCCGACTCCGCCTCCTCGCCGGAGAGGGGCTTCACGCGGGCACCGACCGTCACCATCTGCGGTGCGGCGCCGACGACCTGGCAGCGGAAGACGAAGCCCTCGGGGAAGCGCACCAGGGATTCGTTGCGAGCCGCCTCCGTGTAGCGGTGGACCACGGCGGTCCGCACGACCACCCCGTGGCCGGTGGTGCGTTCCGGCTCCAGTTCGCTCGACGCGCACACCGGACAGAGCAACCGCCGGAAGGAGGCGGTGCCGCACCAGCGGCAGCGGTTGTAGGAGAGGCCGCACTCCTCGTGCGTCTTCTGGACGGTGCCCATTCCTGCCTGAGACACGGATCGACCCCCTGCGCTCGACTCGGACGCGCCGCACCTGGCTGACGGCGCGTCCGCACCATATGGCACTGAGTGCCGGATAGTAAAGGCACTGAGTGCCGATTATTACCGAGTTCTTGCCGCCGACACGGCCGGTCCCGCCGCCGGTACCTCTCACCTCTCGCCGGCGGCCGCCTCGATCTGCTGCACGACGCGCCACATGGGGGTGCCTTTGGCGGCGACCATGACGATGACCTCCCTGTCGCCGGACCCGGCGGCGCTGCCGCCGGCCGCCCACTGCTTCTCCCGCTGTCCCTCCAGCGCGGGCGAGGGCTCGGCAGGCCGCTCCCACACCTCCCGCACCAGATCGAGGGCATGGTCCACGGCCGCCTCGGGATCCCCCGCACCGCCCGAACGCAGCCACAGCCGCAGCCCGTTGTTGTGCGCGGCGACCACGGAGGCGGCGATCACCTCGGCCCGCAACTCGCCGTCACCGTCCGCCCCGAACCGGCCCCGGAGATGACCGGCGAGCGTCTGCTCGTAGCGGCGCACCACCGAGAGTTCGTACGTCCGCAGTCCGGGCACCTCCCGGGTGAGCCGGTAGCGCTGTACGGAGAACTCGGGGTCGGCCGCGTACATCCGCAGCACGATCCGCGCCGCGTCGCACACCGCTCCCACCGGATCACGGTCGTCCACGGCGGCGAGGAACTCCGTCATCTCGGCGAGACAGCGCTCATGATCCGGGAAGACGACGTCCTCCTTCGAGGGGAAGTACCGGAAGAAGGAGCGCCGCCCCACTCCGGCCCGCGCCACGATGTCGTCCACCGTCGTCCGCTCGAAGCCCCGTTCCAGGAAGAGCTGGAAAGCCGCCTGGGCGAGCACCTCCCGCATGGGTGCCTTCTTCTGGGGTCCGCGTACCTCGCTCATGCGGCGAAACGTAGCACCGGACGGACGATTTTGGCACTGGGTACCTTTACAGAGGGTACTGAGTACCATAAGGTCGCCCTGAGAAACCACACCCAGGTGGGACCGGGCCCTATCGGCAGGGGACCACACCCAGGTAGGCAGGAGAGCCGGCGTGAGCTTGAGGATCGTTGTCTGTGTGAAGTACGTGCCCGACGCGACCGGTGACCGGCATTTCGCCGATGACCTGACGGTGGA
>NZ_JBEXSI010000116.1:0-8825 GCF_040613515.1 Streptomyces sp. NPDC006261 | reverse complement strand
AGCGCCGATGGTACTGCAGGGGGGACCCTGTGGGAGAGCAGGACGCCGCCGAACAATTTTTCCGGGAAAGCCCCGTGCCATTGGCACGGGGCTTTTCTGCGTTTCAGACCCGTAGCAGTCCCAGCCTTCACCTCGGCGCACCCCTGTGCAGGTGTCGGCCTAGGCGGAGGGTAAGGTCGGGGAGCATCATTCGCACGTTCTTCACAGGAGGCTCCCGGGTGGAGGTCCAGGAGACTCGGGTCCAGACGGACCGGGTCCTCACCATCCCCAACATCCTCAGCATGGCTCGCCTTGTCGGGGTACCGCTCTTCCTGTGGCTGATTCTCCGCCCCGTGTTCGGCGGCCCCAACAGCGACGGCTGGGCGCTGCTGGTGCTGATGCTCAGCGGCATCAGCGACTACCTCGACGGCAAGCTCGCCCGGCGGTGGAACCAGATCAGCAGTCTGGGCCGGCTCCTGGACCCGGCTGCCGACCGCCTCTACATCCTCTCGACCCTTCTCGGCCTCACCTGGCGTGAGATCCTGCCGCTCTGGCTGACCGCGGCCCTGCTGGCCCGCGAGCTGATGCTGCTTGTGATGGTGGCCATCCTGAGGCGCCACGGCTATCCGCCGCCACAGGTCAACTTCCTCGGGAAAGCTGCAACTTTCAACCTGATGTACGCGTTCCCCTTGTTGCTGCTCAGCGACGGGAGTGGTTGGCTGGCTACCGTGGCCGCCATTTTCGGATGGGCGTTCGCAGGGTGGGGTACAACGCTGTATTGGTGGGCAGGAATCCTCTACGTGGTTCAGGTCCGCCGACTCGTCAAGGCGGATGCAGTAGCCGATTGAGCTCGTTGATCCGGTGCCGTGCAGTGTGGCCGGCCCGCGGTGTGATGACTTGAATGTGATGCCCCGACGGGCGAAATCGGCTGACCGTCGTCTCTTCTAGGAGGACGTTTCCGACATGAAGGCCGTCGTGATGGCTGGTGGCGAAGGCACGCGCCTGCGCCCCATGACCTCGAGCATGCCCAAGCCGCTCCTGCCCGTGGCCAATCGGCCGATCATGGAGCATGTCCTGCGGCTTCTCAAGCGGCATGGGCTCAATGAAACAGTAGTGACCGTCCAGTTCCTGGCCTCCCTCGTCAAGAATTATTTCGGGGACGGCGAGGAGCTCGGGATGGAGCTCACCTATGCCAACGAGGAGAAGCCACTCGGCACGGCGGGGAGCGTGAAGAACGCCGAGGAGGCGTTGAAGGACGACACCTTCCTCGTCATTTCCGGTGACGCGCTCACCGACTTCGACCTCACCGACCTCATCGCCTTCCACAAGGAGAAGGGCGGACTCGTCACGGTCTGTCTGACCCGGGTCCCCAATCCGCTGGAATTCGGCATCACCATCGTCGACGAGAACGGCCAGGTCGAGCGCTTCCTGGAGAAGCCGACCTGGGGCCAGGTCTTCTCTGACACGGTGAACACGGGCATCTACGTGATGGAGCCCGAGGTCTTCGACTACGTCCAGGCCGATACCTCCGTCGACTGGTCGGGTGATGTCTTCCCTCAGCTGATGAAGGAAGGCAAGCCGATCTACGGCTATATCGCCGAGGGCTACTGGGAAGACGTCGGTACGCACGAGAGCTACGTGAAGGCCCAGGCCGACGTCCTGGAGCGCAAGGTCGACGTGGAGCTGGACGGCTTCGAGATCTCCCCCGGTGTGTGGGTGGCCGAAGGGGCGGAGGTCCATCCGGACGCCGTTCTGCGCGGGCCGCTCTACATCGGTGACTACGCCAAGGTCGAGGCGGACGCCGAGATCCGTGAGCACACGGTCGTGGGATCCAACGTCGTCGTCAAGACCGGCGCCTTTCTCCACAGGGCCGTGGTCCACGACAACGTCTACATCGGACAGCACAGCAACCTCCGGGGCTGCGTGGTCGGCAAGAACACCGACATCATGCGGGCGGCCCGGATCGAGGACGGCGCTGTCATCGGTGACGAATGTCTGGTCGGCGAGGAGTCGATCATCCAGGGCAACGTGCGGGTGTACCCGTTCAAGACCATCGAGGCCGGTGCGTTCGTCAACACCTCGGTGATCTGGGAATCCCGCGGGCAGGCGCATCTGTTCGGCGCGCGGGGCGTCTCCGGGATCCTGAACGTCGAGATCACCCCCGAGCTGGCGGTCCGGCTGGCCGGCGCCTACGCCACGACCCTCAAGAAGGGGTCGACGGTCACGACCGCCCGTGACCACTCCCGAGGCGCGCGTGCCCTCAAGCGAGCCGTCATCTCGGCCCTCCAGGCCAGCGCCATCGACGTACGCGACCTGGAGAACGTACCGCTGCCCGTGGCCCGCCAGCAGACGGCGCGAGGCAGCGCGGGCGGCATCATGATCCGTACGTCGCCGGGGGTGCCCGACTCGGTGGACATCATGTTCATCGACGAGCGGGGCGCCGACCTCTCACAGGCCCAGCAGCGCAAGCTGGACCGCGTCTACGCCCGCCAGGAGTACCGCAGGGCCTTCCCCGGGGAGATCGGGGACCTGCACTTCCCCTCCAGCGTCTTCGACTCGTACACCGGCTCCCTGCTCCGCAACGTGGACATCGCGGGTATCGCCGACTCCGGGCTCAAGGTCGTCGTGGACGCCTCCAACGGTTCCGCCGGGCTCGTCCTGCCGAGTCTCCTCGGGCGGCTCGGGGTGGACGCCCTGACGATCAACCCGGGACTCGACGAATCGCGCCCCACCGAGTCCGCCGAGACCCGCCGTGCCGGTCTGGTGCGGCTCGGGGAGATCGTGTCCTCGGCGAGGGCGGCGTTCGGCGTCCGGTTCGACCCGGTCGGTGAGCGGCTCTCCCTCGTGGACGAGCTGGGCCGGATCATCGAGGACGACCGGGCCCTGCTGGTCATGCTGGATCTCGTCGCCGCCGAGCGGCGCAGCGGGCGTGTCGCCCTGCCGGTGACCACCACGCGCGTCGCCGAGCAGGTGGCGGCCTATCACGGCACGCAGGTGGAATGGACTACCACCTCACCCGACGACCTGACCCGGGTGGGACGCGAAGAGACCACCATCTTCGGAGGAGACGGGCGCGGCGGGTTCATCGTTCCCGAATTCAGCAGCGTCTTCGACGGGACGGCCGCTTTCGTCCGGCTCATCGGACTCGTCGCCAGGACCCAGCTCACCCTGAGCCAGATCGACGCCCGCATCCCCCGGGCCCACGTCCTGCGCCGCGACCTCGCGACGCCCTGGGCCGTCAAGGGACTCGTCATGCGCACCGTCGTCGAAGCGGCCGGGGACCGCAGCGTGGACACCACGGACGGCGTCCGGGTGGTCGAGGCCGACGGACGGTGGATCATGGTGCTGCCGGACCGGGCGGAGGCCGTCACCCATCTGTGGGCGGAAGGCCCGGACGATGCCTCGGCACAGGCGCTGCTCGACGAGTGGTCCGCCGTGGTGGAGCGCGCCGGCGAGTGACCTCCTGAAGCCGGTGCACCGGAACTCCCTGTCCAGGGCGTTCCGGTGCACCGGTGGGGCCATTCGGCGGCAGCCGTGGTGACGTGCGACGATGTGCGGCATGTCGCAGCAGCCCCCCGATCGGAGCACGCCCTCGCAGCCCGCACGCCCCGACGCCTCCATGTCGCTGCTGAACAACGTGATGGACCACAGCCTCGACGACGGTTACGCGGAGGCCTCGGCTCGCCGCAGGGCCGACGGGAGCGCGGGAGGGCCCCGTA
Source organism: Streptomyces sp. NPDC006261 (assembly GCF_040613515.1). Classification (NCBI taxonomy): domain Bacteria; kingdom Bacillati; phylum Actinomycetota; class Actinomycetes; order Kitasatosporales; family Streptomycetaceae; genus Streptomyces; species Streptomyces sp. NPDC006261. The sequence goes on along the minus strand of NZ_JBEXSI010000116.1, from coordinate 5,127 downwards.
CGCTCAAGTCGAAGCTCGGCCTCGCCGCCGGTCTGGTGGTGGCCGCACTGGTGGTCACCCTCGGTGCCGCCGAGGCGCGGGTGTCGGCGCCGGTCGTCGCGAAGGAACGCGAGGAGCTGATCGACCGCATCAACGCCGAGACCCGGGCGGCCGACACACTGGAGTCGGATGTCGACGAGCTCCGCGCAGACGTGAGCGAGCGGCAGCGCAAGGCCCTGGAACAGCATGGCGGGGACCAGGGGGAGCTGGTGGCCCTGCTGTCCGGGGCGACCCCGGTCGAGGGCCCCGGTGTGAAGCTCGTCGTGGACGATGCCAAGAACACCGATCAGGGTGGCGGCGGGCCCCGTGAGTCGTCGAGCTTCTCCGACACGGGCCGCGTGCGCGACCGGGACATGCAGCGGGTCGTCAACGGCCTGTGGGAGTCCGGGGCCGAGGCCATCGCCATCAATGGGCAAAGGCTGACGGCACTGTCGGCGATCCGCGCCGCGGGCGACGCCATACTGGTGGACAACAGACCGCTCGTACCGCCGTACACGGTGCTCGCGGTGGGGGACGGGAAGAATCTCGCCGCCGCGTTTCGGGACAGCGCCGACGGCCAGTACCTGAACGCGCTCAAGGAGAGCTTCGACATCCGCACCAGCTTGTCCGATCAGGCCGAGGTGCGGCTACCGGCCGCACCGAGCCTGATCGTCCGTACAGCAGAGCCGAAGGCCGCCGGCAGTGATGCGGCAGAAGCAGGGAAGGGCACATCGTGATCGCCGTACTGGGCCTCGTCGTGGGAGTCGTGGTCGGACTGTTGGTCCGGCCCGAAGTGCCGGCGGTGGTCGAGCCCTATCTCCCGATCGCCGTGGTCGCCGCGCTCGACGCGGTCTTCGGAGGTCTGCGGGCCATGCTCGACGGCATCTTCGTCGACAAGGTCTTCGTGGTGTCGTTCCTCTCCAACGTCGTCGTCGCAGCCTTGATCGTGTTCCTGGGCGACAAACTGGGTGTCGGCGCGCAGCTCTCCACCGGCGTGGTGGTCGTGCTCGGCATCCGGATCTTCTCCAACGCCGCCGCGATCCGCCGGCACGTCTTCCGGGCTTGAGGCCGATGAACAACGACGAGACCCCGCGCAGCGAACAGCCCGAACAGCCGGACGCCGGTGCGTCCGGAGTTCCGGACGCCCCGGTGCAGCCACCCGCGGCCGAGGAAGAGGTCTCCGGACGTCAGAGGCTGCTGGCGGGCCTGTGGCCGCCCCGGCTGAGCCGGGCTCAACTCATCGTCGCCGTGCTGCTGTTCGGGCTCGGCCTGGGACTGGCGATCCAGGTGCGGTCGACCAGCGACGACAGCACGCTGCGCGGGGCGCGGCAGGAGGACCTGGTCCGGATCCTTGACGAGGTCGACGACCGCACCCAGCGCCTGGCGGACGAGAAGCAGCGCCTGGACGACCAGCGCACCGAGCTGGAGAACAGCTCGGACCAGGCCGAGGAGGCCCGGAAACAGACGCTGGAGAAGGAACGTCAGCTGGGGATCCTCGCGGGCACGGTGGCGGCCCAGGGGCCCGGCATCACGCTGACCATCAGTGACCCATCCGGCGCGGTCGCGGCCGACAAGCTGCTCGACACGGTCCAGGAGCTGCGTGCGGCGGGGGCGGAGGCCATCGAGGTCAACGGCGTCCGGGTGGTGGCCAGCACCTACTTCTCCGGGGAGGGCGGTGACATCCAGGTGGACGGCAAGAAGATCGAAGCACCGTACGAGTTCAAGGTGATCGGCAAGCCGCAGGACCTGGAGCCCGCACTCAACATCCCCGGAGGTGTGGTGCAGACGCTCGAGAAGGAGCAGGCCACGGCGGTGGTGGAGCGGTCCGAGGACATCGTCGTCGACGCCTTGCGACCGGCGGAGCGGCCTGACTACGCTCGGTCGTCGTCCCCGTGAGCGGGCAGGGCCGAAAGGCCGGTGGACGAGGGTGCGGGGTTGCGGGGGGTCGGCGCACCGGATTGGCGGTGCGTGGTGGAAACTGTCGGGTGGATACGGACGTTGTGAAGATGTCCGGGTCGGCAGGTGTGTTCATTCAGGGTTCGTCCTGCCCCACGGGCGGGTCTATGTCGGTCAAGGGGAATCGCCCGTGAAGTTTTTTGCGAAGTTGTTCGGGAAGAGCGCACGCGAGGACAGCAACAGTGCTGCCCGCCACCGTGCTCCGCGCCACGGCCAGGGCGAGGAGCAGGAGGCGGAGCGTCCGCTCTTCCGCGATGAGGTGTCCGGTGACGCAACTCAGGTGGGGCTCAGCGTGTCGTCCGTTGACCCTGCCGGTGCCGGACGCATAGGTTTCGGCGAACCATCAACCTCACGTACGGGTGGAGGGTTCACCCCGGAGGGCTCGTCGATGCCGGTCTGTGCGAGGTGCGGCCACCGCAATGCGGAGGCCAGCCGATTCTGCTCCAACTGCGGCGCGCCGTTGCGGGGCGGTGTCCCCGAGCGTGCCTCGGAGACGACGTCCACGATCTCCATCTCCGGTCTTGAGGCGTACGAGGCCGAGGCGACGGGCCAGACGGCTCTGCCCTCGCTCTCCCCGGAGGCCCAGGCCGCAGTCGACGCGCTGCCCGGCGGTTCGGCGCTGCTCGTCGTGCGCCGCGGCCCCAATTCCGGCAGCCGCTTTCTGCTGGACAGCGACCTCACGACCGCCGGCCGTCACCCGCAGAGCGACATTTTTCTCGACGACGTGACCGTGTCGCGGCGTCATGTGGAGTTCCGCAGGGGTCCGGACGGTAGCTTCACGGTGGGTGACGTCGGCAGCCTCAACGGCACCTATGTCAACCGCGAGCGCATCGATTCGGTCCTGCTGTCCAACGGCGACGAAGTCCAGATCGGAAAGTACCGCCTGGTCTTCTATGCGAGCCCGCGGGGCGTGTGACCAGCCCCCGGACCCCGTCCGGGGGAATCCCCAGGAAGGCCCATGCTGCGAACACCGACAGGCGGTTCCGGTGACGGTACCGCCACCGCGGACGCGCGCTGGGTGAGCATCGGAACGGTACTCACCCGGCTGCGCGAAGAGTTTCCGGAAGTCACGATCTCCAAGATCCGCTTTCTGGAGGCCGAAGGGCTCATCGAGCCGCAGCGGACTCCCTCCGGGTACCGGAAGTTCGCTCCCGGCGATGTGGAGCGCCTCGCGCAGGTGCTCCGCATGCAGCGGGACCACTACCTGCCGCTCAAGGTCATCCGGGAGCACCTGGACGCCCTGGCCCGCGGGGAGCAGCCGGTGCTGCCCTCGCCGGGCGGTCAGCGCGGTCTCGGCGACGGTGTGTGGGATTCCGGCCCCGGTACGGCGACCGCCGCACGGATCGGGCGTGCCGAGCTCCTGGCGGCTGCCCAGGTCGACGATGAGCAGCTGGAGGAGTGGGAGTCCTACGGGCTCATCGTCCCCGCTCCTGAGGGCGGCTACGACGCCGAGATGGTGACCGTGGCCAAGCTGGTGGCGGATCTGGGGCGGTTCGGTCTGGAACCGCGCCATCTGCGCGCCATGCGCGCCTCCGCGGACCGTGAGGCGGGACTGGTCGAGCAGTTGGTCGCGCCGCTGCGCCTGCATCGGAATCCGCAGACGCGAGCCCATGCGGAGGCCACGGCGAACGAGCTGGCCGAGCTCTCCGTACGGCTGCACGCGGCGCTCGTCCAGAGCGCTCTGCGGAGCCGTCTGCACTGAGCTCGGGGGAGCCCGACTACCCAAACATGGCGAGCACGTCCTAGGGTTGCTGTGTGAACGAGCTCGACGTTGTCGGTGTCCGGGTGGAAATGCCCTCCAACCAACCGATCGTTCTCCTGCGCGAAGTGGGAGGCGACCGGTACCTCCCCATTTGGATCGGTCCTGGGGAGGCGACCGCTATTGCCTTCGCCCAGCAGGGCATGGCTCCGGCCAGGCCGCTGACCCATGACCTGTTCAAGGATGTGCTCGAGGCCGTGGGCCAGGAGCTCACCGAGGTCCGCATCACGGACCTTCGCGAAGGGGTCTTCTACGCGGAGCTCGTCTTCGCCAGCGGGGTCGAGGTGAGCGCCCGGCCGTCCGATGCCATAGCGCTCGCCCTGCGGACCGGCACGCCGATCTACGGCAGTGACGGCGTGCTGGACGATGCGGGCATCGCGATTCCCGACGAGCAGGAGGACGAGGTGGAGAAGTTCCGCGAATTCCTCGACCAGATCTCACCGGAGGACTTCGGTACCAACAGTCAGTGACCCGTCCCGCAAGGGTGTCGTCAGCGCATCCGACAAGCCTTTCCCGGAAGCGAGACACGGGAAACCACCCTCAGGGTGATTATCACTCGGCGTGCCGAGTGTGGCGATCGTTGACGCACCCCCAGTGACTGCCTACCTTCGAGTGGGCAGGTCAAGGACGGAGGTCGGCGTGAGAAGCAGCGGCGACGGTACGGCGGCGGGTGGGCCGTATCCGCAGCACGGCAGTGGAGCCGACCACGCCATCAGGCAGCCGGCTGCGCCGGCCGTGGTGGCGGCGGACGGCGTGGCAGCGGCGAGCGATATCGGATATCGCGGACCGACGGCGTGCGCGGCGGCGGGGATCACCTACCGCCAGCTGGACTACTGGGCGCGCACGGGGCTGGTCGAGCCGAGCGTGCGGCCGGCCTACGGGTCCGGGACCCAGCGTCTCTACAGTTTCCGGGACGTGGTCCTCCTCAAGATCGTCAAGCGGTTCCTCGACACCGGGGTCGCTCTGCAGAACATCCGCACCACGGTCCAGCACCTGCGGGCCCGGGGATTCCAGGATCTTGAGCGCATGACCCTGATGAGCGACGGGGCGACGGTCTACGAGTGCTCATCGCCGGACGAGGTCGTCAGCCTCCTCCAGGGCGGTCAGGGCGTCTTCGGGATCGCCGTGGGGGTCGTCTGGCGGGATGTGGACGCGGCGCTCTCCCAGCTCCACGGCGAGCGGGTCGACACCGGTGAGACCCTCATCGGCAACAACCCGGCCGACGAGCTGGCCCGGCGCCGCAACCGCGCCGGGTGAGCGGCTGAGCGCGGCGGACAGGCGCGGCGGACAGGACGGAAACGGATCGGCCCGGCACTCCGCGGAGTGCCGGGCTTCGTCACCACCCTCCACGGCGAGGAGCGGATCTCGTTCGTCGTTCTGTTGCAGCCGCGCGG
>NZ_JBEXSI010000115.1:0-9433 GCF_040613515.1 Streptomyces sp. NPDC006261 | reverse complement strand
AGTACTTGTGCTCGCACTTGACGACGGATTCGAGGCTGGTGCTGGTCGTCCCGTACTCCTTGCTCAGGAGGGGGACGAGGGTGCGGCCGCAGCCGCGCCGGTCGCGGTCCCGGCGGGCGGGCTCGGTGAGCGGCTGGCGGCGCTTCCGGCGGCCGAGCGGCTGCGCGCGGTGACCGAGCTGGTCACCGCGCACACGGCGGCGGTCCTGGAGTACGGGCCGGAGGGCACGGTCGATCTCCGCGCGCCCTTCAGGGACCTCGGCTTCGACTCGCTGATGACGGTGGAGCTGCGCAACGCGCTCGCCGCGGCCACCGGGCTGAGCCTGCCCAGCGGACTCCTCTTCGCCCACCCGACCCCCGCCGCGCTGGCCGGACATCTGCTGGCCGAGCTGACCGGCACCAACGCCACCGACGACGGCCGCCGCGCGCCGGCGGACGCCGGTGAGCCGATCGCCATCGTGGGCATGGCCTGCCGCTACCCGGGCGGCGCCACCTCGCCGGAGGCGCTGTGGAAGCTGCTGTCCGAGGGCGGTGACGCGATCTCCGGCTTCCCGGAGGACCGCGGCTGGGCCGAGGACCTCTTCGACCCCGAGCTCCGCGAGCCGGGCCGCAGCGCGGTGGACGCGGGCGGCTTCCTGCACGGTGCGGGCGGTTTCGACGCCGGCTTCTTCGGCATCGCGCCGCGCGAGGCGCTGGCCATGGACCCGCAGCAGCGGCTGCTGCTGGAGACCGCGTGGGAGGCCGTGGAAGGCGCGGGCATCGACCCGGGCTCGCTCCAGGGCAGCCGCACCGGCGTGTTCATCGGCGGTACGGCGCTGGAGTACGGCCCGCGCATGCATGACGCTCCCGCAGGCGTCCACGGTCACGTCCTGACCGGCTCCACCGCGAGCGTCATGTCGGGCCGCATCGCCTACCAACTGGGCCTCATCGGCCCCGCCGTAACAGTCGACACGGCCTGCTCGTCGTCCCTGGTCGCGCTGCACATGGCCGTACGGTCGCTCCGCTCCGGGGAGACCGGTCTCGCTCTGGCGGGCGGCGTCACGGTGATGGCCACCCCCGGCATGTTCGTGGAGTTCTCCAAGCAGCAGGGCCTCGCGCCGGACGGGCGGAGCAAGTCGTTCTCCGCGTCCGCGGACGGCACGTCCTGGGCCGAAGGTGTGGGCCTGCTGCTGGTGGAGCGGCTCTCGGACGCGCGGCGCAACGGCCACCAGGTCCTCGCGGTCGTGCGGGGCACCGCGATCAACCAGGACGGCGCCTCCAACGGCCTCACCGCTCCGAGCGGACTCGCCCAGCAACGGGTGATCCGTGAGGCGCTCGCCGACGCGGGCCTGAGCGCCGCGGCCGTCGACGCGGTGGAGGCCCACGGCACCGGCACCCGGCTCGGCGACCCGATCGAGGCCGAGGCGCTGCTCGCCACGTACGGCCAGGGCCGTGAGGGCGAGCCGGTGTTCCTGGGCTCGCTGAAGTCCAACATCGGCCACACGCAGGCCGCCGCCGGTGTCGGTGGCATCGTGAAAATGGTCCAGTCGATGCGGCACGGGACACTGCCGAGGACGCTGCACGCCGACGAGCCGACGCCGCACGTCGACTGGTCCTCCGGCGCCGTGGAGCTGCTCACCGAGGAGCGGGTGTGGCCGCGCACCGGGCGTCCGCGCCGGGCCGCCGTCTCGTCGTTCGGGATCAGCGGCACCAACGCGCACGTGATCCTGGAGGAGGCGGCCGAGGCCGACGTACCGGCGCCGGCCGTCACGCCCGCTCCGGCCACGCCGGTGCCGTGGGTGCTCTCCGCCCGCGACGAGGCGTCGCTGCGGGCGCAGGCGGCCCGGCTGCACGAGCACATCGCCGCGCGGCCGTCACTGCCGGTCGCCGACGTCGGCCGCTCGCTGGCCGCCCGTACGGCGTTCGACCGGCGGGCGGTGGTCACCGGCACGGAGACCGCCGGCTTCCTGGCGGGCCTCCAGGCGCTGGCGCGCGGTGAGCAGTCGCCGCACCTGGTGGTGGGCGACGCGGGCCGGACCGGCCGAACGGCCTTCCTCTTCACCGGCCAGGGCGCCCAGTACCCGGGCATGGGACGGGAGTTGTACGCCTCCCACCCGGTCTTCGCGCAGGCGCTGGACGAGGTGGCGGCGGCGCTGGACGGCCATCTGGCACGGCCGCTGCTGGAGGTGATGTTCGCCGCCGACGGCTCCGACGACGCCGCGGCGCTGCACCGTACGACCTACACGCAGCCCGCACTGTTCGCCGTCGAGGTGGCGCTGTTCCGGCTGCTGGAACACCACGGCCTGGTGCCCGACCGGCTGACCGGGCATTCGATCGGCGAGCTGGCCGCCGCCCAGGTGGCCGGAGTGCTGTCGCTGCCCGACGCGGCGGCCCTGGTCGCCGCGCGCGGCCGGCTCATGCAGGCGGCCCGTACCGGCGGCGCGATGATCGCCGTGGAGGCCGACGAGGCCGAGGTGGTACGGAGTCTGACCGGCCACGGTGGCGCGCTCGCCGTAGCCGCGGTGAACGGCCCGGACGCGGTCGTGGTCTCCGGTGACGAGGAGGCCGCCGAGCAGGTCGCGGCCCACTGGCGGGAGCAGGGACGCCGGACGCGCCGGCTGCGCGTCAGCCACGCCTTCCACTCACCGCACATGGACGAGATCCTGGAGGAGTTCCGCGCGGTCGCCGCCGCGCTGGAGTTCCACGCGCCGGTGATCCCGCTGGTGTCGACGCTGACCGGCGAGCTCGCCACCGCCGAGGAGCTGGCCTCGCCGGACTACTGGGTGCGGCAGATCCGCTCCACCGTGCGGTTCCTGGACGCGGTCCGCACGCTGGAGGCCGACGGGGTCACCCGGTTCGTCGAGGTCGGCCCCGACGCCGTCCTCACGGCGATGGCGCAGGCCTCGTTCACCACGGACCACGCCACCGCCGTCCCGCTGCTGCGCGCGGGCCGCCCCGAGGCCGCCGTCCTCGCCACCGGTCTCGCCCGGGCGCACGCGCTCGGCGCCGGACTGGACCTGGACACGTTCTTCACCGGCGCCGCCCGCACCGGCCTGCCGACGTACGCCTTCCAGCACGAGCACTACTGGTTCGTCCCCGAGGAGCGGACCGACGCGGGCGGCCTCGGTCTCACCGCCTCCGGACACCCGCTGCTCGGCGCTTCGGTGGAGCTGGCCGAGAGGGACGGCACGATCCTCACCAGCGTGCTCTCGCCGGCCCGGCAGCCGTGGCTGGCCGACCACGGCATCAGTGACGCCGTCCTCGTGCCCGCCACCGTCTTCCTCGAACTGGCCGTGGCAGCGGGCGAGCAGGCCGGAACCGGCCGGGTGGAGGAGCTGACGCTGGAGGCGCCGCTGGTGCTGGCCGAGCGCCGCAGCACCCGCCTGCAGGTCACCATCGGCGCACCCGAGGCCGACGGCAGCCGCTCCTTCGCGGTGCACGCACAGCCCGTGACGGACGACGACGCCCCGGCCCCGTGGACCCGCCACGCCTCCGGCACCCTCACCGCCCCCTCCCCCGCACCCGCTCCCCAGGCCCCGGGCCCCTGGCCGCCCGCGGGTGCCGTCGCCGAACCCCTCACCGACGTGTACGAGCGCCTCGCCGGCCTCGGTTACGCGTACGGCCCGGCCTTCCAGGGCCTGCGGAGCCTGTGGCGGCGAGGTGAGGAGCTGTACGCGGAGCTGCGGCTGAGCGACGACCAGCGCGAGGCGGCGCACGGGTACGCGGTCCATCCGGCGCTGCTCGACGCGGCGCTGCACCCGATGGTGCTGGACGCGGCCCGGGACGGCGATGACGACCGGGAGATCCGGCTGCCGTTCGCCTGGAACGGGACGGCCGTGCACGCCGTGGGCGCGAGCGAGCTGCGGGCCCGGCTGGCCCCGGCCGGACCCGACGCCTACACGCTGACGCTCACCGATCCCACCGGTGCGCCGGTCGCCACCATCGACCGGATCTCGCTGCGGCCCGTCCCGAAGGACCGGCTCGGCCAGACCGCGAACGCCCGTGCCGAGGCGCTCCACACCGTCTCCTGGCCCGTGGTCCCCGCACCGGCCGGAGCCACGGTGACCTTGGCCGAGGCGGCCGGCGAGGTCCTTCCGGATCCTGCGGGCGCCGACGCGGTCGTCGTCACGTACGGGCCGGCGAGCGGTGACGCGCACACGGCCGAGGCGGCGCACGAGGCGGCGACGCGGTCCCTGCGCATCGCCCGCGACTGGCTGGCCGACGCCCGGTTCGCGGAGACCCGCCTGGTGTTCGTGACGCACGACGCCGTGGCGGTCCGCCGCGGTGACCGGCTCACCGGCCTGGCCGCCGCGCCGGTGTGGGGCCTGGCCCGGTCGCTCCAGTCCGAGCACCCGGACCGGGTGGTCCTGGTCGACCTGGACGCCGCCGGCGCGGAGCTGCTGGCCGCCGCCGTCGCGAGCGGCGAGCCGCAGGTGGCGGTCCGCGAGGGCGCGCTCCATGTGCCGCGGCTGGCCCGGGCGGTGCGCGCCGAAGTGGCCGCCGGTCCGGACCTCGGGCCCGACGGCACGGTGCTCGTCACCGGCGGCACCGGTGGCCTGGGCGGGCTGCTGGCCCGCCATCTGGTGGCCCGGCACGGCGTGCGCCGTCTGCTGCTGACCAGCCGACGTGGCCCGGACACGCCGGGCGTCGACGCGCTGCGCGCGGAACTCGCGGAACTGGGCGCCGAGGTCACCGTGGTGGCCGCCGACGCGGCCGACCGCGCGGCTCTCACCGCCGTACTGGACACCATCCCGGCCGAGCACCCGCTGACGGCCGTGGTGCACACGGCAGGTGTCCTGGATGACGCCACGGTGGAGTCCCTCACCGATGAGCAGCTCGTCTCGGTACTGCGGCCGAAGGTGGACGCGGCGTGGAACCTGCACGAGCTGACGCGGGAACACGAACTGGCCGCGTTCGTCCTGTTCTCCTCCGTCTCCGGCATCACCGGCACGGCCGGCCAGGCCAACTACGCCGCCGCCAACACCTATCTGGACGCGCTCGCCGCCCACCGGTCCGCCCTGGAGCTGCCGGCGCTCTCGCTGGCCTGGGGCCTGTGGGGCGGCGGAAGCGGCATGGGCACCGCGCTGGGCGAGGCGGACCTCGCGCGCTGGGCCAGGGCCGGTATCACGCCGCTGGCTCCGGACCACGGCCTGGAGCTGTTCGACGCCGCGCTCGCCGGTACGGACGCGCTGGCCGTCCCGGTCACATTCGACGCGGCACGGCTGCGCGCCGCCGCCGGAGCGCCGCCCGCACTGCTGCGCGGCCTGGTCAGGCCCCGTCCCCGTACCGCCGCTGCCGGAGGAACGGGCGAGGGCGCCTCGCCGTGGGCACGGCGGACGGCGGCGCTCGGCGAGGCGGAGCGGCGTGCGGCCGTCCTCGCGCTGGTCCGCTCCACGGTCGCCGCCGTGCTCGGCCATCCGGACCCCGAAGCCGTCGATCCGGACCGGGCGTTCAAGGAGGCCGGCTTCGACTCGCTCTCCGGTGTGGAGCTGCGTAACCAGCTCTCCGCCACCACCGGTCTGCGGATCCCCGCGACCGCCGTCTTCGACCACCCGTCGCCCGCCGCGCTCGCCGCGTACGTGGACGACCAGGTCTCCGGCACCCGCGCGGCCGGTCCGGTGGCGGTGCGGGCGTCGGTGGCGGACGAGCCGATCGCGATCGTCGGGATGGCGTGCCGGTTCCCGGGCGGAGTGCGTTCGCCGGAGGAGCTGTGGCGGCTGGTGGCGGACGGGACGGACGCGATCAGCGAGTTCCCGGACAACCGGGGCTGGAACCTGGAGGAGCTGTACAACGCGGATCCGGACGTCATCGGCACGTCGTACGTCCGGCACGGCGGGTTCCTGCACGAGGCGGACCGGTTCGACCCGGCGTTCTTCGACATGTCACCGCGTGAGGCCACCGCGACCGATCCCCAGCAGCGGCTTCTGCTGGAGACGGCGTGGGAGACCTTCGAGAACGCCGGTATCACTCCGGCCTCGGTGCGCGGAAGCAACGCCGGAGTCTTCACCGGAGTGATGTACGCCGACTACGCCTCGCGCCTGGCATCGGCCCCGGAGGAGTTCGAGGGCTTCCTGCTCGCCGGGAACCTCTCCAGCGTGGTCTCCGGCCGCCTCGCCTACACCTATGGTCTGCAGGGTCCGGCGATCACCGTCGACACCGCCTGCTCCTCGTCGCTGGTGGCGCTGCATCTCGCCGCCGACGCGCTGCGCCGGGGCGAGTGCGACCTGGCGCTGGCCGGCGGGGTGACGGTCATGTCGGGACCGAACACGTTCGTCGAGTTCTCGCGGCAGCGCGGGCTCTCGCCGGACGGCCGGTGCCGCTCCTTCTCGGCGGACGCGGACGGCACCGGCTGGTCCGAAGGCGTCGGTCTGCTGCTGGTGGAGCGGCTCTCGGACGCCCGGCGCAACGGCCACCGGGTGCTGGCGGTGGTGCGCGGATCGGCGGTCAACCAGGACGGCGCCTCCAACGGCCTCACCGCGCCCAACGGCCCGTCCCAGGAGCAGGTGATCCGCCAGGCCCTGGCCAACGCGGGCCTCGCCGCCGCCGAGGTGGACGCGGTGGAGGCGCACGGCACCGGCACCACGCTCGGCGACCCGATCGAGGCGCAGGCGCTGCTGGCGGCGTACGGCCAGGACCGTCCTGAGGACCGGCCGCTGTACCTGGGTTCGCTGAAGTCCAACATCGGCCACGCGCAGGCGGCCGCCGGGGTGGGCGGTGTCATCAAGATGATCGAGGCCATGCGCCACGGCACACTGCCGAGGACGCTGCACCTGGACGAGCCGTCCCCCCACGTTGACTGGGAGTCGGGAGCGGTCGCGCTGCTGACGGAGGAGCGGGAGTGGCCCGCCGAGGACGGGCGGCCGCGCCGGGCCGGCGTGTCGTCGTTCGGCATCAGCGGCACCAACGCGCACGTGATTCTGGAGCAGGGCCCCGAGGACGCTCCGCGTGAGGAGGAGGAGGAGGCCGGACCCGAGGCGGTCCTGCCGCTGGTGGTCTCCGCACGGGACGAGGCGGCGTTGCGCGACCAGGCCGGCCGGCTGTACGAGCACCTCGTACGCCACCCCGGACTGCGCACCGCCGATGTGGGCCTCTCGCTGCTGAGCACCCGGGCGCTGCACGAGCGATCGGCCGCCGTCGTCGGCGACCGCGAGGAGCTGCTGAGCGGCCTCGAAGCGCTCGCGCACGGCCGTACGGCACCTGCGGTGGTGCGGGCCGCGTCCGGCCGGCGCGGCGGGACGGCGTTCCTGTTCACCGGACAAGGCAGCCAGCGGCTGGGCATGGGCCGGGAGCTGTACGCGACTTCACCGGTGTTCGCCGAGGCACTCGACGCGGTGTGCGCTCACCTGGACGGTGAACTTCCCAGGCCGCTCAAGGAGGTTCTCTTCGCCGAGGCGGGCTCCGCCGAAGCGGAGCTGCTGGACCGGACCGTCTTCACGCAGGCCGCGCTCTTCGCCGTCGAGACGGCGCTGTTCCGGCTGCTGGAACACCATGGCGCGACGCCGGACTATCTGCTGGGCCACTCCATCGGTGAGCTCACCGCGGCCCATCTCGCGGGCGTCCTGGAGCTGGCGGACGCCGGTGTCCTGGTCGCCGCGCGCGGCCGGCTGATGCAGGCAGCGCGTGCCGGAGGCGCGATGGCGGCGGTCCAGGCGAGCGAGGAGGAGACCCTCGCCTCGCTCGCCGGCTTCGGTGACACGGTCGCCGTCGCCGGGGTCAACGGACCGGACTCCGTCGTCGTCTCCGGCGACGAGGACGCGGTGGAGAGGATCGCCGCGCACTGGCGGGAACAGGGCCGCAAGACGAAGCGGCTGACCGTCAGCCACGCCTTCCACTCGCCGCACATGGACGAGGTGTTGGAGGAGTTCGCGGCGCTCGCCTCGGGCCTCACGTTCCACGCCCCGAAGATCCCGGTCGTCTCCAACGTCACCGGAGTGCTCGCCACCGACGAGCAGCTGCGCTCGCCGGAGTACTGGGCCGGGCACATCCGCGCGGCCGTGCGCTTCCACGACGGGATCCGCTTCCTGGAGGACCAGGGCGTCGGCGACTTCGTGGAGGTGGGCCCCGACGGCGTGCTCACGGCCATGGCGCAGGCCTGCCTGACGAAGGAGGCCGCTCTCCTGACCCCGGTGCTGCGCTCCGGCCGGTCCGAACAGCACACCACGCTCGCGGCACTGGCCCTCCTGGAGCTGCGCGGCGGCGGCCTGGACCGGTCGGCCCTCTTCCCGGGCGCAACACGGGTGGAGCTGCCGACGTACGCCTTCCAGCACTCGCGCCACTGGCTGGAGGCGCCTTTGGTCCCGGGCGACGCGGCGGGGCTCGGGCTGGTTGCCACCGGGCATCCGCTGCTCGGTGCGGCGGTGCCGACGGCCGGTCAGGACGGGTTCCTGTTCACCGGCCGGGTCTCCCGCCACACCCATCCGTGGCTCTGGGACCACGCCGTGCACGGTGTCGCGCTGCTGCCGGGAACGGCGTTCGCAGACCTCGCGCTGCGCGCCGGCGAGCACGTCGGGTGCGCCGAGGTCGACGACCTCACGCTCACCGCGCCGCTCGTCCTGCCGGACCGCGAAGAGGTACGGATGCAGGCGGTGCTGGGCGCGGCGGACGACGCCGGCCGCCGCACGCTGGAGGTCTACTCGCGGCCGGGCACGGACGACCTGACGCCGTGGACCCTGCACGCGACCGGCCGTCTGGCGGCGGCATCCGGCCGTCCGGCCGAGGTGCCCGAGCTCGGCGCCTGGCCGCCCGCTGGTGCGACGGAGGCCGATCTGGGGGGCGTGTACGAGCGTCTCGCCGGCCACGGATACGCGTACGGGCCCGCCTTCCAGGGGCTGCGCCGGGTCTGGTACACGGAGACGGAGCTGTTCGCGGAGGTCGCGCTCGCGGAGGCGCAACAGGCGGACGCCGCACGGTTCACCGTGCATCCGGCGCTGCTGGACGCGGCGCTGCACCCGCTGCTGCCAGGAGTCGCGGACACCGGCCGGCCGGCCGTGCTGCCGTTCGCCTGGTCCGGTCTGACCGTACGCGCCACGGGCGCCACGGAGCTGCGGGTGCGGCTCTCGACGACCGGGCCGGAGACCGTCGCGCTCACGGTCACCGACGGCCTGGGCGCGCCGGTGGTTTCGGTCGGCGAGCTGGCCCTGCGGCCGCTCTCGGAGGAGACGCTGCGAGCGGCGGCCGACGCGCACCGCGAGGGCCTGCTGGAGGTGCGGTGGACGGAGGCCGGTGCGGTACGCGCGGTGGCCGACGAGCACACCGTGCTGCTGGGCGAGGCTCCGGACACCGGATTCGACGCCTTGACCCGCTACCCGGATCTGGCGGCGCTGGTGGCGGCGGTGGAGGCCGGGGCCGAGGTCCCGGCTGTGGTGCTGACCGCACCACAGCCGCTCCAGGACGGCAACCTGCCCGAACAGGCCCGCGAGGCAGCCGTACGCCACCTCGAACTGGCCCAAGCCTGG
>NZ_JBEXSI010000114.1:0-9476 GCF_040613515.1 Streptomyces sp. NPDC006261 | reverse complement strand
CCGTCGACGACGAGGCGCGCTCGCTGATCGGCGAGAGTGACGGCGCGGCGCCCGAGCCGAGCTTCCCGTTCGTGCCCCGGATCGCCCGGCTGCCGGCCTTCGTGGGAGGTGGGATGCTCCGTCACGCGTGGGATTCCGTCCGTCCGGGCCGGTTGTATGAGGCAGTCGCCTCGTGGGGCGCCACTGTGCCCCGGCGACCGCGATGAGGACAACGGCTGTCTGCGGATGCCCCCGCACGCGGGGCCGAAACCGTGCGTCCGCGAGATGGCCCAAGGACGACGTTCCGCGCGGCGGCCGGTCTGCTCACGGCGAGGCGGCAGCGGGCAGCGAACACGTCTCCACCCCCTCGTGGTGGTCCTGCGACCGGGCGGGCCGTCCGGGTCCGTGGCCCGTCGTTCCGCACGACCGGTGCGATGACTTGTGGTCAGATCCGGTGTGGCCCTCGGGGAGCCGGGCCTGCCGGCCGGGCCCCCGGGGGGTGCGTCCAGGGTCTCACGACGGCATATGGGCAGGGGTGCGGTCCCAGTCATCCGGCAGCGGCGGAACCTGCCACCGCGGATCCGGCCGCCAGTGCTCCCAGCCGTCCCGGAACGGCGAGCCCCACCCGGTGATCACCTCGACCGCCGCCCGGCCCGCCTCCCGGACCCCCGCGGCGGTCTCCCGGTCCATCAGACCGACGTGCTGCGCCTGGGCGAACTCGTCCTCGTCGAGCCACTTCCAGCTCCGGTCCGGGTTCACGGAGATGTCGAGAAAGTGATCCACGGAATCCACCCCTCCGGCCCACCGGAGACGCGGCTCCTCCAGGTTCACGTACCAGTTCCGGAAGAGCCAGCCCCGGTCCCAGAACAGCCAGACCGACCACGGGTCCCCGGGCCGGGCCAGCTTCAGCACCCCCGTGCCGAACCACGTGGAGCGCGCGGTGGTGCGCGGCGCGGTGTAGCGGGTGGCGAGCGGTTCGGCGTGCACCTGCGTGCCGTCGGCCAGGACCGGGCGTACGCATTCGGTGCCGGGCGCCATCCAGACGGCGAGCAGCTCCGCGGTGTCCTGGACGACGGTCACCGGGCGGCAGATGTGCACGGGCGGGGCCCCGGGCGCCCGGTGGGCCCGGCCGTTGTCGCGGTAGCGCCAGAGGATCTGGTCCCCCGGCGCCCAGCGTGCGCACTCTCCCGTACCTGTCATGGATGGATCTTACGGATCGTCCGCGCCCGCCCGCTGCGACTCAGGTCACCCGGTGTGCCCGGCCGGCCCTACGGGGGGCACCCGGGCGTCCCCACGGGCCCCGGGTGACCCACCTGTCACGGCCGTGTCATCCGCAACACGTCCAGCGCCTGGTCCAGTTGCTCCACGGTGAGGTCGCCGCGCTCCACGTATCCGGAGGCCAGGACGGTCTCGCGGATCGTGGTGCCGTCCTTGAGGGACCGCTTGGCGACCTTCGCCGCCTCCTCGTAGCCGATGTACTTGTTGAGCGGGGTGACCACGGAGGGGGAGGACTCCGCGTAGGCGCGGGCCCGCTCCACGTTGGCGGTGATGCCGTCCACCGTGCGGTCGGCCAGCAGCCGGGAGGCGTTGGCCAGCAGCCGTACGGACTCCAGCAGGTTCTTCGCGATGACCGGGAGCATCACGTTCAGCTCGAAGTTGCCGGCCGCGCCCGCCGTGGCGACCGTGGCGTCGTTCCCCGTCACCTGGGCGGCGACCATCAGGACCGCCTCCGGGATCACCGGGTTGACCTTGCCGGGCATGATCGACGAGCCGGGCTGGAGGTCGGGGAGGTTGATCTCGGCGAGGCCGGTGCGCGGCCCCGAGGACATCCACCGCAGGTCGTTGGAGATCTTGGTGAGCGAGACCGCGATCGTACGGAGCTGGCCCGAGGTCTCCACGAGTCCGTCCCGGGCGCCCTGCGCCTCGAAGTGGTCGCGGGCCTCGGTCAGCGGCAGCCCGGTGGCCGCGGCGACCTCGGCGATCACGGCGGCGGAGAAGCCGGGCGGGGTGTTGATGCCGGTGCCCACCGCCGTACCGCCCAGGGGGAGTTCGGCGAGGCGGGGCAGGGAAGCGCGCAGCCGCTCCACGCCGTAGCGGATCTGGGCCGCGTAGCCGCCGAACTCCTGGCCGAGGGTGACCGGGGTGGCGTCCATCAGGTGCGTACGGCCGGACTTCACGACCTCGGCGAACTCGGCCGATTTCCGCTCCAGGGATTCCGCCAGATGGTCCAGCGCGGGGATCAGGTCGGCGGTGACGGCTGCGGTCGCCGCGATGTGGATGGAGGAGGGGAAGACGTCGTTGGACGACTGCGAGGCATTCACATGGTCGTTGGGGTGGACCTCGCTGCCCAGCCGTTCGCCGGCGAGGGTGGCGATGACCTCGTTGGTGTTCATGTTCGACGAGGTGCCGGAGCCCGTCTGGAAGACGTCGACCGGGAAGTGCTCGTCCCAGCGGCCCGACGCGACCTCGGCGGCCGCCTCCCGGATCGCGCCCGCGATGTCCGGATCCAGCACCTTCAGCTCGGCGTTGACCTTGGCGGCCGCGCCCTTGATCCGGGCCAGCGCCTCGATGTGCGCCCGCTCCAGACGCTGCCCGGAGACGGGGAAGTTCTCCACCGCCCGCTGGGTCTGCGCGCGCCACTTGGCGTGGGCCGGGACCCGCACCTCACCCATCGAGTCGTGCTCGATCCGGAACTCCGGGCCGTCCTGCGCATCTGCCGACGTGTCGACCATCGTGTTTAAACCTCCTGCAAAAGATGAGCACGTGTCTTGTTCCAGCTATTCCCAAGTCGCCTACCGGCCAGTAAATACCGGGGGTAACCACTCACCCGGGAGGCGCAATGAGGCGCACCAGGCTCAGACTTCGAGGGCTCCGCAGCTTTCGCCGGCTCCGCTGTACGGCCGCTGTCACCGCCGCACTCGCGGTGGCCGCCACCACGATGGCGGTCGCCGGACCGGCCGGCGCGGCCGAGTCGGGTACCGGCACCAGCACTATCGCATCGACTCCTCTCCCGCCCGCGCTGGAAACGGTCCGGGCGGCCGAGGCCACCCGGCTGTACGGCAGCCCCGCCGAACGGCCGCTCGCCGAACGGAAGACCGGGCTGATCTCGCTGGGCGACAGCGAGATCTCCGGCGAGGGCGTGGGCACCTACGACCGCGGAACCAACGGGCCGGACAACTGGTGCCACCGCTCGCCGGAGGCCGCCATCCACCGCACGGGCATCGCGGCGGACGTCACGTACAACGTCTCCTGCTCCGGCGCCTATACCGGGAACATCAATATCGGCGGGAGCAAGCAGTACGCCGACGAGCTCGTCCAGAGCGACAGCCTCGCGATCAAGGCCCGCAACACCCGGATCAAGATGGTCGTCCTGGTCGCGGGCGCCAACGACGACCTCCAGTTCGGCCCGGTCATGACCGACTGCGTGGTCCGCTACATCACCCTCCAGGGCCCGTGCGAGCCCAAGTACGCGGGCGGCTGGCAGGCCCGCGTGGACGCCCTGGTCCCCAAGGTCGAGGCGACCGTCCGCGACCTCCGTACGGTCATGAGCGACGCCGGGTACGCGAACAGCGACTACAAGCTCGTCCTCATGGGCTATCCGAGCCCGATCGGCCCGGACTTCCACGACAACCCGAAGTTCCCCGGCAAGCTGATCTGCGGCGGTCTCGGCTACGACTCCGACACCGTCTGGGGCCGCAACACCGCCGTGCCCGCCTTCCAGGTGGGCATGCGCAAGGCGGCCGCCTCCACCGGAGCGGTCTACCTCGACAACTCGCGCCTCTTCCACGGCCACGAGGTGTGCAGCGAGGCCCCCTGGGCGCGCGGGCTCTACATCGACCTGAGCAAGCCCGGACTGCCCGACGAGAACTCCGTGCGCCAGTCCTTCCATCCCAACGCGGCCGGTCACCGCGCCTTCGCCTCCTGCCTCACCCAGATCTACGACTCCGGGCTCCGCGAGGCGAGCTGCGCCGACCCGGCGAGCACGGGGAGCCCGGTCCTCCAGAGGGCGGCCTGGGACGACGTGTTCACCCCGGTGAAGAACGAGGCCACCGGCACCTGTGTGGACGTCCCCGCCTCGGTGACCCGTAACGGCACCGCGATCGGCGGCTGGGACTGCCACGGCGGCCGCAACCAGAACTGGTGGTACGACACCGGTACGCAGACCCTGCGTACCGCGCTCAGCCACGACCGGTGCCTTGACGTGTCGGGCGCCAAGTACAACCCGGGCGCCACGCTCATCGTGTGGGACTGCGCCGGCGCGGCCAACCAGAAGTTCGTCCGTCAGGCGGGCACCCTCCGCCCGGCGGCCGCGACCGGGCTCTGCCTGACGCTGGCGGGGGCCAAGGACCCGCTGAAGCTCCAGACGTGCGACGGCAGCGCGAAGCAGCGCTTCGTGTAGGCGTCCGGCGCAAGATGGGTGGCGGGCCTCGTCCGCCACCCACCGCGTGCCGTCAGTTCCCCGTCATCACCGCGCCCAGGATCGCCGCCAGGTACGCCGGGTCCTTCACCCCGCACAGCTCGCGCGCCGAGTGCATCGAAAGACCCGGCACCCCCACGTCCACCGTGGTGACGCCGAGGCGGGCCGCCGTGAGCGGGCCGATCGACGTGCCACAGGGCATCGCGTTGTTGGAGACGAACGGCTGCCAGGGGGCGCCCGCCCGCTCACAGGCGGCCGTGAACACGGCGATGCCGGTGGAGTCGGTGGCGTACCGCTGGTTGACGTTCACCTTGACCGTCGGGCCGCCGTTGGGCAGCGGGCGGTGGTCGGGATCGTGGCGCTCCGCGTAGTTGGGGTGCACCGCGTGCGCCATGTCGGCGGAGACGCAGAACGCCCCCGACAGGGCCCGCGACCAGTCCTCGTCGCTGCCGCCACGGGCCGCGACCGAGCGCGAGAGCACCCGCTCCAGCAGCGGGCTCTGGGCCCCCGTCTCGGAACCGCTGCCGACCTCCTCGTGGTCGAAGGCGGCCAGCACCGGGACGAAGGACGGCTCGGCGACCCCGGTCGCCGCGTCCACCAGGGCGGTCACCCCGGCATGCACGGACACCTGGTTGTCCAGCCGGGACGCCACGACGAACTCCCGCTCGGCGCCCAGGTATCCGGGCGGCTGGACGTCGTGCAGCATCAGGTCCCAGCCCAGCACGTCCGCCGGGTCCTCCCCGGCCGCCGCCGCGACCAGCCGCAGCAGCTCGCCCTCGCGCGGGTCGCCCAGCGCCCAGACCGGGGCGATGTGGCGCTGCCGGTCCAGGGCCACGCCGTCGTTGACCGTGCGGTCCAGGTGGATGGCCAACTGCGGGACGCGCAGCAGGGGTTCGTCGATCTGTACGAGGCTGCTGCGCGGGGTGCCGTCCGGACCGCCGCGCAGGGCGAGCCGGCCGGAGATGCCGAGATCCCGGTCGAGCCAGGTGTTCAGCGGGACCCCTCCGTAGATCTCCACCCCGATCTGCCGCCATCCGGAGGAGCCGGTGTCGGGCGCGGGCTTGATCCGCAGGTTCGGTGAGTCGGTATGGGTGCCGACGATCCGGAACGGGGTGTGCGCGGGCGCGCCCTCGGGGACGTACCACGCGATCAGCGCGCCGGCCCGGCTGACGAAGCAGCCGCCGGTCGCCCCGGTCCAGTCGTCCGTGCCGAGCAGCTCGCGGAATCCGGCCTTCTCCAGCCGCTGGGCCGCGCTCGCGACCACGTGGTACGGCGAGGGGCTGGCGGCGATGAAGGCGAGCAGGTCGTCGGTGTGGCTGCGGTGGGGGGCCGGAGTCATTCGGCGTCCGCCTTTCCGGAGTTCGGCAGTGGCTGCGCGGGCGAAGGGCCGCAGGACACCGAGGGGCGCCCGGCGGATCAGGCCGGTGGAGATTGTCAGGAACGTTCGACAACCCTTCGCGGTGCCCTCGCGCGGCGCAAGCCCGGAAGGCGGTGGTCTGCGGGAAAGCGGCGTTGCGGGACCGGCCGTCCGCCCGGTGCGGGGGCGGGGGCGCGCGGCGCCGGAGCGCGGGGGGTTCCCTAACGCCTGTTCGCGCGGTGTCCGTTCGGACGAGCTGACAGCACCCGGCCCGTGCCGCCCGGGTGGCCCTCGCGGCGGGCGGCAGGCGTGCGACGGAGCCCGTCGCGCCTGTTCCGGGCCCGATCGGACCGGTGGCGTCCGCTGTCACGAGATTGGCTTGATATCGACGTACGAGGGGGGCGGCTTCGCGCCTGAACACGGCCCGAACGCGGCCCGAACGCGGAGGAGGGGGCGCCCGTTCGGACGCCCCCTCCTCCGTCGACCCATTGCGGCGGCCGGTCAGCCCAGGCCGGGGCCCCGGACCGGAATGCTGGTGAACGTCGGCGCCGGGGCGGGCTCGGTGAAGAAGTCGTTGCCCTTGTCGTCGACCACGATGAACGCGGGGAAGTCCTCTACCTCGATCCGCCAGACCGCCTCCATGCCGAGCTCCTCGTACTCGACGACCTCGACCTTCTTGATGCAGTCCTGCGCGAGGCGGGCCGCCGGGCCGCCGATCGAGCCGAGGTAGAAGCCGCCGTGCGCGTCGCAGGCGTCGGTGACCTGTTTGCTGCGGTTGCCCTTGGCGAGCATCACCTTCGAGCCGCCCGCCGCCTGGAACTGCTCGACGTAGGAGTCCATGCGGCCGGCCGTCGTCGGGCCGAAGGAGCCGGAGGCGTACCCCTCGGGCGTCTTCGCCGGGCCCGCGTAGTACACCGGGTGGTCCTTCAGGTACTGCGGCATCTCCTCGCCCGCGTCCAGCCGCTCCTTGATCTTGGCGTGCGCGATGTCGCGTGCCACGACCAGCGGGCCGGTGAGCGAGAGCCGGGTCTTGACCGGGTACTTGGTCAGCTCGGCCAGCACCTCGTCCATCGGCCGGTTGAGGTCGATCTCCACGACGTCCCCGCCGGCCTCGTCGAGGTGCTCGTCGGTGGTGTCGGGGAGGAAGCGCGCCGGGTCCTTCTCCAGCTGCTCCAGGAAGACGCCCTCGGCGGTGATCTTCGCGGTGGCCTGGCGGTCCGCCGAGCAGGAGACGGCGATGGCGACGGGCAGGGACGCGCCGTGCCGGGGGAGGCGCACCACGCGCACGTCGTGGCAGAAGTACTTGCCGCCGAACTGTGCGCCGATCCCGATCCTCTGCGTCAGCTCGAAGACCTTCTCCTCCAGCTCCTTGTCCCGGAAGCCGTGCCCCGTGGGGGAGCCCTCGGCGGGCAGCTCGTCCAGGTAGTGGGCGGAGGCGTACTTGGCGGTCTTCAGCGCGAACTCCGCCGACGTGCCGCCGACCACGATCGCCAGGTGGTACGGCGGGCAGGCCGCGGTCCCGAGCGAGCGGATCTTCTCCTCCAGGAACTTCATCATGGAGGCCTCGTTGAGGACGGCCTTCGTCTCCTGGTAGAGGAACGACTTGTTGGCCGAGCCGCCGCCCTTCGCCATGAAGAGGAACTTGTACGCGCCGCCGTCGGTGGCGTACAGCTCGATCTGGGCCGGGAGGTTGGAGCCGGTGTTCTTCTCGTCCCACATGGTCAGCGGGGCCATCTGCGAGTAGCGCAGGTTGAGCTTGGTGTACGCGTCGAAGATGCCGTGCGACAGGGCCTCCTCGTCACCGCCCTCGGTCAGCACGTTCTGCCCGCGCTTGCCCATGACGATCGCCGTGCCGGTGTCCTGGCACATCGGCAGGACGCCCGCGGCGGCGATGTTGGCGTTCTTCAGGAGGTCCAGCGCCACGAACTTGTCGTTGGAGGAGGCCTCCGGATCGTCGACGATCCGCCGCAGCTGCGCCAGGTGGGCCGGGCGCAGATAGTGCGAGATGTCGTGCATCGCCTCGGCGGCCAGGGTGCGCAGCGCCTCCGGGGCGACCTTGAGGAACGTACGGCCGTCGGCCTCGAAGGTGGAGACACCCTCGGCGGTCACCAGACGGTACGGCGTGGTGTCCTCTCCCAGGGGGAGCAGATCGGAGTACGCAAACTCTGGCATTACGGCCATTCCTCACTCGATGACAGCGGCTGACCTCCCTTGGGCAGCGCATCAACCAGGGTAGAACGCGGCATCCGGGCCGGCCCTGTGAGGTAAGGCTCACCTGGAGGGGGCCGATCCCCGGGCGTCGAGCGCGCCGTCTCTCCCTCCGGGCGCGCCGCCCGGAGGGGTAGTCGCGATCTATCGCGTTTGGGTACGCTGGGCCGGTGGACCTAGAGAAGCAGCCCCAGCAGCCCGCCCGGCCGCCCGCCCCGCCCGCCCAGGTCTCGCCCGCCGAGGCCGCGCCCGGCGACTCGATCCGCGCGTCCGACGCCGACCGCGACCGGATCGCGGACATCCTGCGCGAGGCGATGGCCGAGGGGCGCCTGACGGCGGACGAGCACGCGGAGCGGGTCGACCTCGTCTACCGGGCCAAGACCGTCGGCGAACTCCAGCCGCTGGTCCGCGATCTGCCCGCCGCTTCCTCCGGCGCCGCCCCGCGCCCGGGGCCGCAGCCGTACGCGTACGGCCCCGAGTCCCCCGACGGCCCGACGGACAACCTCGTCGCGGTCTTCAGCAGCGCCACCCGTAAGGGGCGTTGGCGCGTGGGTCCCCGGACGAACGCCTTCTCGCTCTTCGGCAGCGTGGAGATCGATCTGACCGAAGCGCTTTTCAGCCAACGGCTGACCGTCATCAACGCCACGTCCATCTTCGGCAGTGTCGAGATCCGGGTGCCGGAGAACGTCACGCTGCGCGGCAGCGGCACGGGCGTCCTCGGCAGCTTCGACATCCGCACGCTGGAGTCGGTGGACCCGGAGGCGCCGGTCGTCGTGGTGAACGGCTACGCCGTCCTCGGCAGCGTGGAGGCGAAACCCAAGCGGGGCAAGTTCGTCGCGGACCTCCAGCGGCGGCTGCGCAAGCACCTCGGGCACTGAGAACGGCTCGAACAGCACGGTGAAGGCACGTTCGGGAATCAGCCAGAACACCTCCCGGAGCCCTCGTCGCACGCCGTGCGCCGGTGCCGCTCAGTGCATAGGCGTACACACAGCGGGTATGGACTGCTGCATCGTCTCTCGCTCGCGAAGCCGTAGCCGTCGTCAGGAGTAGACCGTGCTGCAACCGCCGCATCAGCCTCTGCAGGTCGCCGCCGTTCCTGCCCAGCGGACCCCCGTCCGGGAGGACGAGGCGGGCCCCTGGCACTCGGAGGCGGTGTGCCGCCGGGACGAAGCCGGGCTGTTCTTCGCCCCCTCGAAGGAGCCGACCGCCGCCCGACTGGCCCGTGAGGAGGCCGCCAAGCGCGTCTGCGCCCGCTGCCCGGTGATGGTGGCGTGCCGCGAGCACGCGTTGATGCAGCCCGAGCCGTACGGGGTGTGGGGCGGCCTCACCGCCGCGGAGCGCCGGGTCGCGCTGGCCCGCCGTCGCCGGCGCGACATCGAGCTGACAGCCGCCGCACCGGCGGAGCGCATAGCCGCGGCGGGCTGAGGCTTCAAGGCCGCCGTCGTCGAGGCGATCGACGCCGAGATCCCGCTCGCGGTCGTCATCACCGAGGGCATCGCCGTTCACGACTCCGCC
>NZ_JBEXSI010000113.1:0-9491 GCF_040613515.1 Streptomyces sp. NPDC006261 | reverse complement strand
TGTACCGCTTCGTGTACTTGCTTCCCACCTGGTGCTACTTCCTCTGGAACCTCGGGTCCCAGTCTCCAGGTGTCCACAATCAAGGGGAAGCTTCAGCGTTGTCCGGCCCCTGACTCCCGGACGGCCCGATCCACCCGCACAGTCACCTCCCATCAGCCGCCGAACACCCCCGTTCCGCGGCACCACTCGGGGAGGACCTCTCATGCTCGACCACCTCAACACCGCCATCGCCGCTATCGGCGCCCTGGCCGCCCTCGCCCAGCTCGCCCTTGATGTCCACCGCGCCCGCACGGACGCCGGGAAGGACGACCAGGAGCGGTGAGGCCCCACGGCCAAGGCGTGCCCGGGCAGAGACCCGGGCACCCCCGAACGCCACCCGTTGCTCCTGGTGGACCGGATCGGGCCGGCGGCAGCCTGGCGCGGACGTGCCAACCCCGCAGCCGCCCGCCCCGGTGCCGGCTCCCGCGCTATGCGGCGCCCGCCTGGCCGTACGAGCACCGGCGAGCGGGCCACCGACGCAACTGGATGAGGGAGAGCACCTAGTGCTCTCCCTCACCGCGGTGGTGCCTGCCCGCACCACCAAGGGGGCGGTGAAGTCGGTGTTGTGGCGCTGTCGCCCACCACCGCCCCGTCCCGTCACGGTGTTGTCAGCAGCCCGCCCGGCGGGGGCTTGCGGGACTAACCCCGATCCGCTGCAGAGTGCTCTCACCAGTCCCGATCACCCGACTGTCCAGCCACCGCGATTCCGTCCCACCACCCGCCCGACACCGGGCCGCCCTCCCATAACAACGGGGGTTGCGCGGCTTACTGATCGTTTCAGAATGAGTTGAGCTGCGGGTCTTGTGCTTGTCGATCTTGGTCGGCAGGGTGTCCGGGGTGCGAGTTGATCTTGTTCCTGACGACCTGTGGGAGCGGGTGGCCCCGCTGCTGCCACCCGCTCCCGAACGACGACGCCGGCATCCCGGGCGGCTTCGCGTTCCGGACCGGGCTGCTCTCGCCGGCATCATGTATGCCCTGCGGACCGGCGTCGCCTGGCGCGACGTCCCGGCGGAGACGGTGGGCTGCTCCGGAGTGACGGCCTGGCGCCGTCTGCGGGACTGGACCGAGGCCGGCGTCTGGCCGCGCCTGCACGCTGCCCTGCTGGCCGAACTTCGCCGCACCGACCTGCTGGATCTGGACGACTGCGCCGTGGACGGCTCGCACGTAAGGGCCCTCAAAGGGGGGATCACGTCGGCCCCTCGCCCGTCGACCGCGCCCGCCCCGGCTCCAAGCACCACCTGATCGTCGACCGCCACGGAACCCCGCTCGCCGTCACGCTCACCGGCGGCAACCGGCACGACGTCACTCAGCTCCTACCTCTACTGGACGCGGTCCCGCCGATCCGAGGGCTGCGGGGACGCCCCCGCCACAAGCCCCGGCGGCTATACGCGGACCGAGGCTACGACTTCGACAAGTACCGCCGCCTGCTGTGGAAGCGCGGCATCAAACCGCTGATCGCCCGACGCGGCGTCGCCCACGGCTCCGGACTGGGCAGAGTGCGCTGGGTGGTCGAGCGCACCTTCGCCTGGCTCCACCAGTTCAAACGGCTCCGCACCCGCTACGAGCGACGAGCCGATCTCCACCAGGGCCTGCTCGAACTGGCCTGCAGCCTCATATGCCTCCGCCGCCTGCGAACCTCAGCCTGAGCGATCAGCTGGCTACGCTGAACCACCCTGGCCGCACCTCGGTCAGAAGCGGCTGCAGCAACCGCACGGCGGACTGCAGGTCCTCATCCGTGACGTCAAAAGGCTCTGGCAGGCTCAGCCCGTAGCAGCGCAGCCGCCACAGATCGAAGACTTCCTTCCCGTCGGCTGCGAAGTCCACATCGACCTCGATGCCGTTGTCGCTCACGAAGCGGCACCCTGCACCATGAACCTTGTAGGAGTAGGTGCCTACGTGCCCACTCCGGCTGATGATCCGGCGCGAACGGACCAGGCCAAGGACATCTGCGAGTCGTTCAAGTGAGGGCATCGCTGCCCTCATGGCCTCGTCAACCGCGTTCAGAGCGCGGACGTAGCCGAGCACAAGGTCTCGTGCAGCCTCAACCCGTTCCATACGGCGCCATCCCCCCACAGCCCATGACTGAAGGGATTGTTCCATGGGCCGCAGGTGTCTCCGCAGGACGGCATTCTGAAACGATCAGTTAGCCCGCCGCTGTGCAGTGTGCTCCCGCAGGCCGCGACCGAACTTGTACACCTTCTGCCGTCACACCCCGGCTTTTCCACCCCATAAGTAAGGCAAGGGAGCCAAAGGGGGGAGCGCTCCTTGCTCCGCCGCAGTGTGCTGCCAGCAGCCCCGACCGGCCTGCGCCCCGCCCAGAGAACCAGCCCCTCTAGTTGCCCATGAGTCCCGCCGGACGGGACTTGCGCCGCTTACCCGGCCACACCGCATGGTGCGTCCAGCAGCCCCGACCACCGGCTTGTCCAGTCCTCGCGTATCCGCCCCGACACCTCGTCATCAGCCCCCCGGCCGGGCCCGGAACGGATTTTCGCGAGAACTGGATCGACCGGCCGTCAGCGCGGACCGTGGGCCCCGCGCTCACCACCGGGCGCCTTACCAGAGGGAGAGCCCTTGTGCCCGTAGCAGCCACGCACCACCCGTTCAATAGCAACACCGCAGGTCAAAGCATTGAATACGCCTGCCCGCCCCGGTCGAATGAGCCCCGTCCACCGGGACTTGACCCGCTAACCCCCGCTTCCCGCACTCTGCTGCCCGGCACAGCCACGCGCTTCACGTGAGGGCCGCGCCGCTGCTGCCGGGCCGCCCCGCGACACAAAGGGACCCGTGCCCCACGATCCGCCTCACCTATCGCCGATACCCGAACGAACGTGCTCATGACGACCGCCCCCGCGCCTTCTGCCACCCCGCAGAACGTCGCCCCTGCCGCGCCGCCGGCAGCGCCTGCCCCCGCCGTGCACCAGGACTGGCCCGTGCGGATCGTGGTCGCTCTGATCAGCCTGCTGATAGCGGCCGGTCTCGTCTTGGTCTCCGTCTACCTCGGCTACCAGTCCCCGCGGTGGAGCGACGCGATCACGGCGAGATGGGCAGCCGTCGCCGCCATCGTCGGGCTCGGGAGCTTGCTGCTGGTGGCGCTGAAGAGGACTAGGCGATGAGCCGGATGTCCTTCGGGCGCCGGCACGATCAACTGCTGTCCGGTGGTTCAACGTGCCCTGAAACAGCGCGTACTGCCTCCCAGTCAGAGAAGTGGGAGGCAGTAGGGCGACTCGCCCAGGGTGTGCCGCTCGTCACATTGAAGCCACGCAATAGACATTCCAGAGGAACACCGACCGGCATCGAAACGCACCGAGCAGCACCGATCGGCATCGAAACGCATCGAGCGGCACCGAGCGGCACCGAAAGGCATCGAACGGCTCCCTCCAACGCTTTCGCCGCTGTCCCGGGCTGGGCGCCTCATACAGTGCTGCGCCTCGTGTTGGCGGTGCCCCGAAGTAGACTCCTGCGTAACGCAAAAGGAGCCCCACTTCCTCGACAGGTTCCTAGGCCATGAGTCGAGGGAGCTAGCTCCTTGAGCGGTGTCCCAGCATCGGCAAGACGGAAGGACTCCACATGCAGAGTAACGCGAAACCCCCACGCGGGCCCAGCGCACCCCGCCTGAACAAGGCGCTCACCACCGGCGTCGCTCACCTGCGTAAATGGTTCGCAAGCCCTGAACGCAGTGTTCAGAACAGCTTCCTGTGCGGCGTCGCGTACCGGTTCGGCGACTTCGCCGCCGGCCTCGTCATCGTCTGGCTGATCGCCCAGCGATAACGTAACGGGCCCTGCCGTCGTGACGGCAGGGCCCTCGTGAAACGCAGCCGACCTTGCCCCTTCAGAAGATCGAGGAGGGTGAGGTCGGCTTCTTCAGCTAGACGCGGAGCGTCCCGAAGATCCGGTGGCTACTTCACCGGTTTCCATACCTCGCACCGCTCCGCCGTGAACTGCCCGTCCGACGGGGCGATCGTCACGGTGATCGACTGTGCCGACGTCGCAATTGGTTGTCGATGATCTCCCCGCCCTTCGACGTCCGCTCCCAGTAGCAGTCCTCCATCCGCCCCTGGGCCCGGTAGGTATCCGGCGGGATCGGCAGGCCTTCACCCTCCGACAGCTCCTCAGCGGACGGCATCTTCGACGACACCACGTACGTCCCGTCCCCGTACCACCGCTCGTACGAGCCGGACGCAGCCTCCTTGACGGCCTTCGTCCACTTCGGGCACAGCTTCGGCACCCCCACCAACAACGCCTTGCCGTTGTCGCCGTCCATCTGCCCGGACTCGGCCAGCCACTGCGGCCGAGACGCCCCATCGATCGCGCTCACCGGCAGCGAATCGCAGATGTCCTGCACGAACCCTGACGCCGACCCCGAACCGACCAACCAACCCTTCTCGTCCGCCAGCTCGTCGATCTCCCCCTCCGGTCCCACCGGATACACCGGCTCCGGGTCCGCTGCCGGCTCCTCCGGCTCCGCCACCTCCGTGCTTGGCGCAACAGAGGGACTCACGGCAGCCCCAGGCTTCCCGTCATCACTGCCGCATCCTGACAACACGACCGCCGCCACAACACCGGCCGCGACAGTCCCCACCCCATGTATCGCTCTCATGCCGCGCAGGATGGCACCCTCTTTGCGGACGGAGAGGGCGAACCTGCACATCGATGATCAGCAGTGACGTCGGACTGACTCAGTGCTGCCGCATACGCAGCACCCGTGTCCGGGGCTCTCTGCGAGTTCACCGAGACCCGCGCCACCGCCTGGACGGTATGGATCGGGGAGCTCCAGGTCCTCAACACCAACTGACGCCGCGGTGGCGGGAGGGGGCAGGATCCCGCGAGGCGCGGGGGTGCGAAGATGCGCTCATGGAGTTGGCTGACAGGGGCAGTGACGTTGTGCACTACGTGTGGTTTCAGTCGCCGTACCGGAACCGGCGGGGGCATTTCACCGGCGTTTTCGGGCTGATCAACTCCCTGGCGCGGGAGGGGAGGCTCACGGTGGAGCAGGAGGCTTTCCGCCGGAGCAACAACAGCTGGTACAACGTCGCGTACACCGACCCCTCGACCCTCGACCCCACCGTTTACGACCACGAGATCAACCCCGGCGCCGCAGCATGGTTCAAGCCCACTGCCACGCACCTGCTTGAGCGGGTCCCCGGTTATCTCCAGGTCCTGACCGCTCACGGCGTCGAATGCCAGCTCCTGCGCTCCGCAGATCCAGGGCGGGTCATCTACGAAGACGACGTCCAGGTCGTGGTCGTCCCCCACCCCTAACCTCCCACCATCACAGGGCAGCCATGGTGAGTTCCACTCACCACCGCAGGTCAGAAGCCCGTGAGCACGCAAGACGCCCCCACTCACCACGGCTGGTCACAGCGCCCGCACCACGCCACTCACCACGGTGGCCGCCGTACTCGGCTGAGCGCCGGCTCTCAGTTGTCTTGCGTTACACCGAGGTCGTGGCGCATAGCGGTTCTCATCGTTCGGAGCATCTCCCAGACCTCGTGCTGGGCCTGGGCCGCGGTCTCCATCGTTTCGCCTGGTTCGGGGGCGCCGCGTTCGAGGCGTTTGACCTGGCCGTAGACCTTGTTCAGGGCTTGGTTGACGACACTCGCCGACCTGAGTACCTCTTCAGGGGCGATCATCTGTGCTTCGGAGTACCGATCGCGGTGCGCGTCCTTCGCTTCCTCGAGGGCGTCGCTGTCGCCCTCCTCCACGCCGCGTTCCCTCATGACGTGCAGGTGGCGGTTGAGTGCGGTGGTGAACTGCCGCGCATCCCGGTTCAGTTCCACATAGCAGGTGCGTCGCAGCGAGCGGGCCTCGCGAACCTCCTCATGGTCTCGAACGAGCTCTATCTCCAGGCGCTTCGCTCGTTGAGAGCCGCGCTGCGTGAGGAGCGCCCCTCCCAGGGTTCCTGCGACGCCTGCAACAGCGATGATCACTGAACTGAGATCCACCGACGTACCCCGTGAAATTCACCGGCCTCGTGCCCGCTGCACATGGCCCAAGCCGTCAAGTCTGCCGCTCCTGGGTGCGCCGGGGTGTGGTGGCCTTCTGGTGGCGGGCGGGGCGGCTGTACGCCTCGCAGGTGGCCAGGACTCTGCGCACGTCATGACGGGCGGCTGGGCGGCGGTTCTTCGAAACCGGCGGCCGGAGATCGGTGGCTAGCTGCCGCGCGAGCCACGGCTGGGCATAGGCGGCGATGAACAGCGCCGACCAGGGGCAGGTTGCCCGGGGCGGGCGTTCCGTCACCAGCCCATACGCCAGCCACCCACCCCGGGCCCGCGCAGCTTCCCACGCCCACCGCCCCCACCGTGCATCGGTCGGAGGCCGCCGCAGCTCGCCGCTCGACGATGTCAACGCCATCGTGTGGGACCCGGATTGGACAGGCGAATTCCTCGATCTGCTCTCTGTCCTGACCCGCCTGGTCAGCCTCGAACCCCAGCAAGCCGACATCCTGGAATCCATCCTCGCCAGCGGTTTGACCACGATGGATGATCTTTCCGGTGCAGGGGTCCGTTGGCCGCAGAGTAGAGCGAACAGGAAGCCCCGCTTCTCGCTGGACTCAGCACTTCCCACAGGAGACGACACCCTGATGTAGAGACTCTTGTGCCTCGCGAAGTGCTGGGGCGCGTGCGGACGATCACAGGGGTGAGGGACGGTCCTTCCACCGAGAGATAGCTCCGCGGGGCGCCAGGTGCGGCTACTCACCACGGGAACTCACCACGGCGGCCAGCCACTCACCACCCCGCGGTGCTCACCACGGGGTGGTGAGTGGCGCGGACCGCGGCTGGCGGCGTACGGGCCCGGCCCCGCGTTCCGCCGGCTCCCGGTCCGTACGGGGGGTGGCGCGGGGCCGATCCGGGTGGGCAAGCCCGCCTTGGCCTCATGCTTTCCCCTACGGTCGTCCCTACGGTTGCTCCTGCACTCCTCCCTACAGTCACCACTGCCGGGTTGTCTGCTTGCGGTGCAGGTCAGCGCTTGTTTCGTGGCTTGCCCGCGTTGCCGACAACCCTTCTTTCCGCTGGTGGGAGTCGCGGTAAGGGGTTGGTTGGGGCGGGGTGTTCGCTGGGGGCGCGGGCCCGGCCTGGCGGCCAGCCGCGCAGTAGGGACGACCGGCATCGGGAAGGTGCCGGGACGGGTGGGATGGATGAGGGAGCGCCGTATGGGTGGGGCGAGTGTGTGGCCGTACAAGTCGACGTCGAGGAACCGGGGCTTGGTGCTCCTGGCGCTCGGGGTGGTGAAGGTCGCCACGGCCGAGCAGCTGCGGCAGCTCGTGCTGCCGGGCACGGCGGACGTGCAGACGGTCCGCAACGTCTGCAAGGACCTGCGCTCGGTCGGCCTGGTCGAGTCCGTGGGCCGCACCTCGTTCGTCTCGTCATCGGGGCGGCCGGTGTGGCGGGACCTGTGGAATCTGACCACGGCCGGTCTCGCCTCGGCCGCGACCGAGCTCGGCCGCCCGGTGAAGGAGATCGGCGGCACCGCCCGCGACGCCGCGAAGGCGAGCGCCCCGCACGCCCTGGCGGTAACGGACACCATCGACGCGTTCCGCCAGTCCCCGCCGCAGCCGACGAAACCCGTCGCCCGCCGTACCGCACCCGCCCCGGTCCGGGAGCTCCCGACCCGCCCCCCAGGGCTCGGGCACCTGCGCGGCTGGGAGACCGAGGTCCCCTTGCCGGTGTCGGGCACCTTCACCACCCCGGCCCGGGGGAGCTTGCGCGCCGACGCGGTCCTGACCGCGCCGGAGGCGGGGGTGCCGGTGCTGTTCGTGGAGGTCGACAACCACACCGAGCCCGATGCCGTGGTCGCGCGGAAGATCGAGTCCTACCGCCGGTTCTTCCAGCGCACCACCAAGGACCACCGGGACCGCCCGGTGCCCTTCTGGCAGTCCCTGTGGGACCCCTCGGACCGCGACGGGCACCCGCCCCTGGCCCTCGTGTTAGCGAAGGACGGCGTCAGCCCTGAGGCCCGGATGAACCGCATGAAGAAGATCCGCGACCTGTCCATCCCCTGCTGGAGAGGCGACCGGCGCGGCGGCAGCAGCTACGACCCCGCCGCCAAGGACGGCTACCGCGACTACAGCGGCACGATCCCCGTCCTGGCCACCACCCTGGCCCAGCTCCGCCTACATGGCCCGCACGGGCCCGTCTGGTGGCGCTACGGCCACCCCGGCTGGGAAACCCTCCAAGACGCCCTGGACAACCCCGACGACGTTCGCGCCTACCGCCACCGCGAGGAACAGCGCCGCACCGAGCGCGAAGCACAACGGGAACGGGAACGCCAGGAGCGCGAGGAGGAAGAGAGCCGGCGGAAGGCCGCCGCGTGGCCGTGCCCGACTTGCGGCAGCCAGGTCTTCCCCGACGACGACTGGGAAACCCGCCCCCCAGGCAGCGACTGCACGGTCTGCACCAACATCGCCGAACGCGAACAGCAGGAAGCCGAAGCACGCGCCGCCGAAGAAGCCGCAGCCCGGGAAGAGGCCAGGAAGAACGGCCTCTTCGGCTTCCTCCGCTGACCCAAGCACCCCGGAGCCGGGAAGGACGGGCAGGGGCAGGCAGAACAGAGACGCCCGGACCGGCTCCTGCCTGCGTGTCGCGCTGTTAGATTCCGGATCATGAGCCGCTCTCTTCCTGATCCGTCCGTGCCCGCCGAGCCCTGGGAGCCCGAGGTTCTGGAGGCCGTCCGGGCGACTCCGGCGCCGCTGTACGCAGTGGCTCACCCGCTCCCGGGCGGTGGCTGGCAGGTCAGCCTCCTCGAGAGTGAAGGCGAGATCCGCGAATCTTTCACCGCCACCGACCTGGACGCGGCCGATCTCGCATTGCAGGAGCGCGGATATCTCTCCCTCGCATCCGCGATGCGCCGGGACTGGGAGAAACTCTCACCCAAAAAGAACAGGCATGAACGCGGCACACCCGTTTTCAGAGACCCCGGCGAGTAGTCCGCAACAATTTCCAACCGGCGGGCGGCACAGCGTCCGAAAAAAGGAAGCCCGCTCCGAGCCCGTCCCGAAGTGGCCCGGAGCGGCTGCCCTTTCCCCGGATGGTTGTGGAGTCCGGTTCGTGTTTCTACCCGCGCATCACATAGCGCTCCGGGCGGATCAGGTGGTGGCGAGAAACCCAGCAGGTTTCCGGGGCTCCCGGGGTATGGCCCGCTTTCTGGTCAAGGGTGGTGCGGGTCCATTCCAGTCTTAAGCTAGCCGCTATCTTTGAAGCACATACCCGGATCACCCACCCACCCCTACCCCTATTCGGCCCGTCACCCGCCCGACTACCTGCCACCCCCCTCACCTTGCTGCTGCTCGGGCTGCACCCCGTGGTACGGCGGGTGACGTGAGGTCAGGCCGGGTGTGCTGGGTGGCTGGAGCGCAGCGGAGGCCACCGGTCGGCCGAAGGCCGACCCCGGGCCGCAACGCGGCCCGGCCGCCCTGCCCTTGGCGGTGGGCGCGCAGCGCGTGCCGCCCGGCGGTG
>NZ_JBEXSI010000112.1:0-9833 GCF_040613515.1 Streptomyces sp. NPDC006261 | reverse complement strand
CGATTCAAGGTCAACATCATGTCGGCGGTCGCTTCCCGCGGCGCTCTGTGGTTCACCGTCTTCCCTGGCAAGTTCACCGCGAAGGTGATGTGCGCCTTCCTCGACCGGCTCGCCCGCCAGGCCCGACGCAAGGTCCATGTGATCGTCGACCGGCACCCGGTGCACCGCAGCAAGGCCGTCCGGGCCTGGCTCGCCGAAAACACCGAGCGCGTCGAACTGCACCTGATGCCCGGCTACAGCCCCGAGCTCAACCCCGACGAGCTACTGAACGCCGACCTGAAACACCACGTCCACGCCGC
This sequence comes from Streptomyces sp. NPDC006261, assembly GCF_040613515.1. Classification (NCBI taxonomy): domain Bacteria; kingdom Bacillati; phylum Actinomycetota; class Actinomycetes; order Kitasatosporales; family Streptomycetaceae; genus Streptomyces; species Streptomyces sp. NPDC006261. The sequence goes on along the minus strand of NZ_JBEXSI010000112.1, from coordinate 9,534 downwards.
CCGCTCCACGTCGATCGACGACCTCGCACGCGAGACCCGACGCTTTCTGCACCGCAGACAACACCAACCCCGCATCGTCTGCGGGTACTTCGCCGCCCGGCACGTCCGCTACACGATCCAGTAGGAAACCCATCAGTTTCTGCTCAATAATCCTGCTTCTCGGTTCTCGCGCAGATCTTGAGGGGCGTCTTGGAGCGCTACTGGAGCAGGATCAGTTTGCGGAGGAGTTCGAATCCGGCCCGGCCGTAGAGCTGCCGCTTGATCTTCTTGATGCGGTTGACGGCGCCCTCGATGCTGCCGGAACTCCAGTCGAGGGTGAGGCCGGCGGTCACGGCGTCGAGATCTCGGTGCAGGTGGAGTGCGAAGCCGGTGAGCCCGGGTAGCTGGCTGGCGTCGACGGCGTTGACCCAGGCGGGGAGCGTGGCGCCGAGGCGGCCGGTGAGCATCTCGCCGAAGTCCCGGACATGTCCGGCCGCTGTGTCCAGTTCGGGGCAGCGGGCCAGGACGTCCTTCAGGCGCGCTCGGCAGCTCATGGGCACCCCGCAGCCGGGCTGTTGGCCGATCTCGCCAGTCAACGCCTTCCAGGTCATCGGTCGCCTGCTGAGCAACCTCCTCCAACGACCGCCGCCGCAGCCCACGCCTGCGACAAGCCTCCTGCCCGCACCGAACCTGTCACGGCGTGGTGTCTGGGACGGCACCCCGGTCGGGACGCCCAGTGCCCGACTTCCGCCGTCCACTGTGTCGCCGACTGTTGACATCCTCTGTCTTTGGCCGCCGACGCCCTGACGTCATCCGACAGGCGTCACTACACGAACCCAGGAGCCGAGCACCGCACAACCATCGGTTCTGGCCCACGTTCCCGATGAAATTTCCTCGGAAATCGTGAACTCACGAACTTCTCGGCACGCAGCTGCGCTGGAGCGCGCCGAAGCTGGTCGCGACGGCCAACGAGCGGGTGTCCGGTGCGAACGTCCGCGCCCTGCACGTCCTGGCGCCCGCACCCGTGAAGGCCAGCGCCGCCACGGCGGCCGCCGAACTGGCCCCGCAGCCGACCGCACCCGTCGCGCCGGTGCAGCGGCGGACTCCGCCGGAGGGCTACCGCCGTGCGATCGAGGCACACCGCCAGGCCGCGGTGCGTCCCGGGTTGACCCGGGCATCGCGCAGGCGGTGGAACGACAGAACCGGGCGATGCGGGAGCTCAGCCGCCGCGCGTTCCCCGAGCCGCCCGTCGTGCCGGACGATGCGCCGGCCCCGATCGACCAGGCCCGCGTCCAGCGCCGCCGCCAGGCCGCGATGACCGAGGCCGCCGCGCTGCGCCGGGCCCGGGACGAGAAGGCCGGCCGGGAAGTCTCTGTCCCGCGGCGTCTGGAGCAGACGGCGTGACCGGCGTCGGGTCAGGCGCTGGTCTCGGGCTGCGGGGTGTCCTCGTGGGGCACGGCCTGGTCGTCGTCGGTGGACCACAGGGCGCGTCCGAGGAAGTACAGGGCGATCATCCCGGCGTAGATGAACGCGCCCCAGCCGAAGACAAGCAGGAAGAGGTTCGCGTCGCCGCGCGGGGCGCTGTAGGCGACGCCCTGCCCGGTGGTGAACAGCCACGGGAACCAGGCGGAGCGGACGAATCCTGGGTCGGCGTACCGGCCGCCGCCCCGGCGCCACGACAGAAGCGGGACCGACGCGAAGCCGACGCTGGCCCAGCAGTACATGAAGGCGAAGAAGTCGTTGGCGATGAACTCGTGGCCGTTGGTGATCCCGAGGTAGGCGACTCCGGGCAGGAAGAGCGCGACCGGAACTCCGAAGCCCAGCACCTCGCCACGATCTCGGATCTTCGCCACGTTCTCCCCCTGCTGTCGACGTCTCATCCGGCACCGTACCGGCCGCGCACAGCGGGGTCCGCCGATCGGCGGGAAGGGCCAGGGCGCCAGGGCCGGCTACTCGCGGCGGGTGAGCTCCTCGGGGGTGGGCACATGCCGGGTGACGTGCGGCTGGCCGCTGTAGTCGACGGTGATCGTGTGCCGCAGGACGTCGTCGGCGGCGTCGTAGAAGACGTGCTCGATCTCGAGGCAGACCCGGTCGGTGGAGATCCCGAAGTCGTGGGCCTCCTAGTCGTTCACCTGCCGGGCCCGGCTGCCGGTGACCACCCGCACCGTGCCGACCGGCGCGGGTGGCGGCGGCTCGACCTCGCCGCCCAGCCGCGCCCGCCTTGCCCTGCCCTGATGCCCATTCTGATCCGTCATGGTCGTCACCGTAGCGAGCACGTCTCTCCGAAGAGGCCGTCTCTCGGCAAATCAGTCCGCTCCCTATGAGCCTCACATGGAGTTTCCGCAGGTAGAAGCGGCGAAGTGAGTGCCTGTGAGCTGTGAGCCAGGGTGACCCGTCGCAGTGAAGGTTGACCTCTGACATGCGATCTCGTTCGTTTGCCAAGTGATCTTGACGACCAGTAGGTTTCTGCCACTTGATCTTGACCAGTGAGGTCTCGTCTGTGTGGGGGAGACCGTGGCTGTTGCCGCGCTGGCGTACGGCGATGCCGTCTTGTCGGCCTTTGAGCTGGGGTTCGTCGAGTCCGGGCAGCGCCGTCGGCTGCCGTTGGGCCAAGGCTGGAACCGTCGGTTCGAGTGGGCCGATCCGGTACGGGAGTTCCACTGGGCCAAGGGCGGGGAGGGTTTCGCCGGTCTGTACTACTCGACCACGATGGGCGCCCACGTGGGCTACGAGTCGTGGCTGGAGCGGGATCGGCTGATCCTGCTGGACCGCGATCCCGGCGTGGTCGGGATCGCGTCGCAGCCGTTCTGGCTGCACTGGCACGACGGGAAGCGGCGGCGCCGCCACGCGCCCGACTACTTCGTGCGGCTGGGAGACGGCCGGGGCCGGGTCGTGGACGTGCGGGCCGGGGACCGGATCGACCGGGCGGCCGCCGAGTCGTTCGAGAAGACGGATCGGGCCTGCCAGGCGGTGGGCTGGGAGTTCGTCCGCGTCGGCGAGCCGGATCCGGTGCTGATGGCGAACGTGCGGTGGCTGTCGCGCTACCGCCGGCGCCGCTGCGCGCGAGCAGACGTCGCCGAGCGGCTGCTGCGGGTGTTCGAGGAGCCGGTCCCGCTGAGGCCCGGGGCGGTGGGGGTCGGCGACCCGCTGCTGGTGCTGCCGGTCCTGTTCCACCTGCTGTGGTCCGGCGTGTTGAGTGCCGATCTTGAGGGCGAGCTGCTGTCATCCGACAGCCTCGTCGTGACGACGAGGGGAGAACGATGAGCGGGCTGCAGCGGCCGGTCGGAATCCAGGTCGGCGCATGGGTGCGCTTCGCCGGGCAGGTCCGTGCAGTCGTGGGCGTCACGGCCAGGACGGTGACGCTGACGGACACGGAGGCCGGCCAGCGCGTCATGGCGGTGGAGGACCTGACGGGCGAGGCGGACTTCGCCGTCATCGACATCCCGGTCCGGATGCCGCTGCCGGCCTCGTCACGGCTGGAGACGTTCCCGGCCAAGGCGGTCGAGAAGGCGCTGTGGTGGGAGGGGCACATCCTCGAGGTGCTGCACGGGCGGCCTCCGGAGGCCGGTCCGGATACCACGGCGCGGCCGGAGTACGGTCCGGACCGCTCGCTGACGGCCCGCCAGCGGGCCAAGGCCGCTGAACTGACGGCGGCCGGCGCCAAGGTGTCGGCCAGCGCGGTCGCCAACCTGCGGCGCCGCTACCAGGCCGAGGGCGTGCTCGGCCTGGTCGACCACCGCCAGGCCGCGAAGCGGCCCGCGTTCGGCTCGGTGGACGAGCGGGTGGTGGCGGCGATGCGCACGGCCATCAGCGAAGCCGTCGACGCCTCCACCAGGACGGGATCGTTCATCCTCTGGCGGACCAGGGAAATCCTGCGCGAGACCTCCGGAAGCCAGGATCTCGAGGTGCCCTCGGAACGCACCCTCTACCGGCTGCTGGCGAAGCTGACCGACGGCACCCACACATTCAGCTCCGCGAGCACTCGCCGCTCCAAGGCCCACGGGGCGAAGGCCCCGTTCGGCGAGCTCCCGGCGTTCGCCCCGGGCGAGGTCATGCAGATCGACTCGACCCCGCTGGACGTGATGGTCCTGCTGGACGACGGCGTCCCGGGCCGGGTCGAGCTCACGGCCATGATCGACGTGGCCACACGGACACTCACCGCGGCGGTGCTGCGGCCCACCACGAAGGCGGTCGACGCGAGCGTGCTGCTGGCCCGCACGGTCACCCCGGAGCTGATGCGTCCCGGCTGGGCGGACGTACTGAGGATGTCCCGCTCCGTGCTGCCGCACCGCCGGCTGCTGAGCCTGGACGAGCGCCTGGAGCACGCCGCGGCCCGCCCGGTCATCGTCCCGGAGATGATCGTCTGCGACCACGGCAAGGCGTTCATCTCCCGGAACTTCAAGTCGTCCTGCCGGTTCCTGGAGATCGACTTCCAGCCCGCCCACAAGGGCTCCGGCTTCGAGAAGGCCACATCGAGTCGATGCTGGGCTCGGTGGCGACGCTGTTCGTCCAGTTCCTGCCCGGTTACACCGGCCGCAGCGCGGACCACCGCAGCCGCCACCCGGAGCGCGAGCGGATCTGGTCGCTGCTGGAACTGCAGGAGCTCCTGGACGAGTGGACCATCGCCCACTGGCAGAACCGGCCGCACGATGGCCTGCGCGACCCCGCCCACCCGGGCCGGCTGTTCACCCCGAACCAGAAGTACGCGGCGTTGGTCGAGGCCTGCGGCTACGTCCCCGTCGCGCTCACCGGCGAGGACTACGTCGAGCTGCTGCCCTCGGACTGGCGGGCGGTCAACGACTACGGAATCCGGGTCAAGAACCGCATCTACGACAGCCCCGGCCTGACCCCGATACGCCGCCAGGACTCCGGAATCCGTGCCAAGCGCGGGCTCTGGGAGGTCCACCGCGACCCCTACGACGCGTCCCAGATCTGGGTACGCGACCATCGCGCCGAAGGGCGGCCGTGGATTCAGGCGACCTGGAAGCAGCTGCACCGGGCGCCGGTGCCGTTCGGCGATCTGGCCTGGGACCACGTCAGTCACCAGATGCCCGGCTCCACGGAGGCGGAGATCGCCGACGCGGTCGCGTCCTTGCTCACCCGGGCCCACGCCGGTCCGGCGGGCGAACCGAAGCCCAAGTCGACCAGGCGCGACCGCCGGGTCGCCGCCCGGACCAAGGCGGCCGGGCCGTCGACCCCGCTGCCCGCTCAGACCGCTGACGAGCCCGCCCCCGCACCCGAGCCGGCGAAGGCCGAGGAGAAACTCGCCGACGTGATCCCGCTCGGCCTGTTCGACCCGCTCGAAGATCCCTGGAGACGACGATGACGCTGCCGGACACCGACGACGCCGGGCAGCACCTGACCACGAAGGACGGCTGGCGCCGGTTCGTGGCCGGTGGCCCGAAGCCACCCCACATACCGGCGCCGTCGCCGAAGTCGTACGCGAAGCTGCCCAGGGAAACCCGCCTGAAGCTGGACGACCTGCGCATCGACCATCACGCCCGCCTGATGGTCGTGGCCACCTCCACGGTCCGCCACACCGTCACCACGGGCCGCCGCCTGGTCATGCTGAACCGGCACGCGATCAGTGCCCGCCGGGGTCTGATCGTCTCCGGCCCGGCCGGCACCGGGAAAACCATCGCGCTCACCCAGCTCGGCCTGGCCCACGAGCTCAACGACCGGCACGTCCACCCCGATGCCCATGGCCGGATCCCGGTCCTCTACATCACCGTTCCCCCGGCGGCGACGGCTCGGATGATCGCCGCGGAGTTCGCGCGATTCCTGGGGCTGCCGGTCCACCGCCGGCTCAACACCAGCGACATCATCGAGGCCGTCGTCGGAGTCTGCACCACCACCCGCACCGGCCTCGTGATCGTCGACGAGGTCCACAACATCTCCCTGAGCACCCGCCAGGGCGCCGAGGTCTCCGACACCCTCAAGTACTTCTCCGAGCGCATCCCGGCGACGTTCATCTACGCCGGGATCGACATCGAGCACAGCTCGATCCTCTCGGGCACCCGCGGCGCACAGATCGCCGGCCGCTTCACCCTCATCCCGACCCACCCCTTCCCCTACAACGACGAGTGGAAGGGCCTGGTCAAGACGATGGAGGACACCCTGCTGCTGCACCGCCACAAGCCGGGCACCCTCGTCGGCCTGGACCGCTACCTCCACGACCGCACCGGTGGCATGATCGGCGCTCTCTCCCACCAGATCCGCGGAGCCGCGATCGACGCCATCCTCACCGGCACCGAGAAGATCACCCAAGCGGAACTCGACGCCGTTCCCCTGGACGTCACCGCCAGCACCCAGGCTCCCCAGCCCAGGAAAACGACCCGGTGAACGATCTCGAACGGCCAGTCGCCGAGCTGCCCATCCAGGTCTTCCCTCGCCCTTGCGAGGGGCCCGAGTCCTTCATTTCCCGCCTCGCTCAGGCGAACTATCTCAAGCCGGCCTACCTGAACGCCTGCCTCAGCGAGCCGCCCACCGAACGCGGCACCCTGAGCTGGCCACGACTCGCCGCCGCAGCCGGACGAGACCACCTCGAACTCCAGGAAGTCCTGGAGCGGACACCGCCGCCCCCACCAGATCTCCTGCTCTGCGAGTACTGCGGCCGGCCGCCGAAGCCAAACGTTCAAGCCGAGCTACCACCGTGGTTGTGTTCCGCCCCCTGCCGACGCAGAAACGATCTCCTCAAACGGGCCCCATCCAGCAACGGCATCCTCCCGGACCAGAAACAAGTCCTCCCCTGCCCCGGCTGCGGCGCCCAGTTCATCCGACCCGCGACCAGCCCGCGCAGTGCATGCACGCCCCGTTGCCACGCCAGGAACACCCGCGCACAACAGGCCGAGCTGGCTCTCTACGAGAATCCCGACGCAGTCGAGGACGAACCCGCCTGACTCGGACGGTCAAACTCACCCGCTGGGGCCTGGGCCCTACATGTCGGGGCCTACCTGGCGAGCCCCTGCCCACTGGTCCTCGAACTCGCGCTGGCTGATCTCCTGGCCCGCCAGCGCGGGATCGAAGAGGTCAACGATCGGCGGGTTGAACGGCCAGTCATCAGGGCCACTGCGCAGGGCGGTTCCATCCTCGGCGAGCTCCACCTGGCGAACCCGGCGCCCATCGGGCCCGATTTCCATCAAGTAGACAACCGGCTCGTCGTCCTCGTCGTCCCATGGCCGCCGCAAGTACACGATGTTCCGGTCCGCGAGCGTGCCGAAACCCTCATGCCCACGCTGCGGGTCACGCTCGGCACGCAGGCTGTCCAGACCAGGAGGCATCAGAGGAGCGTCGATGTCGACTTCCTCCAGCTCGTCGTCTTCGAACCGTGCCACCACCTCCGGATCAGTGACGACCTCGACCCAGGCGAACGTTTCGAGGACTTCCCGCGCAGACCGCGCATGGACCCACCACCATGAGCCGCCCATGCCGTAGTCGTGCAGGACGAGGAGGCGGTGCTTGTGCGCGCTGTCGGTGCCAGTCATAGGGACTGAGCCTAACGACGAACGCCGGGGCTGCCTGCCAGGTCAAACTCACCTGGCAAACGGTCAAGATCACCTGTCAAAGGTCACCGGTGTCGCCCGCCAGAGTGTTCTTCCCGGCTCAGGGAGAGTGGCGTCGCCAGTGGGAGAGGCCACCGTGGTTGGCTTCGTCCTGGACGAGGCCGGGCCACGCTGGCGGTCGTCTGGGATGTGAGGGATGGCGGTTTCACAGCCGCAGCGCGAGGAGCCAGTAGGCGGGCGAATCTCCGGAGTTGTGACCCGGGAGAAGTGGCAGCGTGTTCCGAAGCCCCATAGTGCGTCACGCTCACCCGGTCGTTCAGCAGACGGCCGAGACAAAGACAAGCAGGTGGTGAGCCCCGGTGCCGCGCGCGAACGGCCAGCTAGCCGCCAGCGCGCAAGAGCCGCGAAGCCTCCGTGGCGGTCTTCGGCTACGTGTACGAGCCGGGCCCGGCCCTCCGATCCGTCGGAGGACCGGGCCCGCGCCGTGTTCCAGCCCGTCCGGCTGGTCTTCCCACCTGAGCCAGGTGCGGCCTACAGCCGGTGCAGAGCTGCACGAGATGATGCCCGGTGAATGCTACGGAGGCACGGTTGATCATCTTTGATACGAATGCAGTGAACCTTCTCCCGCCGTCCGGTCTTCGGGCCGACATCATCCGCAAGTTGCGGCAGTCCGGCCACCACAAGGTGGCCGTGCCGTGGATGGTCATGGAGGAGTTGGTCGCTCACAAGACGAAGCACTACCCCGACAAGTACCGGGCCGTCGTGAGCACCCTGGCGAAGCTGCGCGAGGCACTGCCGTGGGAGTTGAAGAGCTCCCTGGAGCCGATCGACCTGAACCGTCTCGTTGCCCACTGGCGCAGCGAGTACGAGGAGGTTTTCGAGGTCATAGAGACCAGCGGGGGCGCCGCACGCAAGGCGCTGGCTCGTGAGGCCATGGCCCTTCCGCCGGCGAAGGCGACCAAGGAACGGTCTGAGGGCGGCCGCGACGCGGCGGTCTGGTTCTCCCTCCTTGAGTATCTGGAGGAGAACCCGGAGGAGGAGGTCTGCTTCGTCACGAACAACACCAAGGACTTCGGCGACGGGGCCACGTATCCCTATCCGATGAACGAGGACGTGCGCGGCCTGGAAGGCCGGCTCACCCGGCTCACCGATTTCGACGCGGTCGTCTCGAAGTTCACCAAGGAGGTGTCCGGGCGGGATGCCGAAGCAGCCGCCGAGGAACTGCTGAGGTCGCTGTCCGTTCGCGACCGGGTGTCGCGGACCGCGGTCGAGGTGCTCAGCTCACCGGTCGGGTTCGTCGGTCTGGACACCGCCAAGGCGTCCGTTCAGTGGCGTCAGTGGCTCGCCTCTCCCGAGGCCGAGCTGCTGAGCATCGCGGACGTCCTCGGTCACGAGATCGAGGGCAGCGTCTGGTACACGGCCAACACCCGCTGGCTGCTGCACGGGGTTGCCATCGATGGCGACGACGAAGACGTGCGGTACGTGTCGTGTATCTGGGAGATGAAGATCCTCTTCTCCGCGAACGGCGTGGACGAGGCGCCGACCCTGCTGACCCCCGGCGAACCCGTGCTCCCGGACACAGACGATGCGCGGTGCATGGAGATCATCCAGAAGCTGAAGGCCAGGGCTTCGCGCGCGCAGCGGGTCCTGCGCAACCGGCTCGCCCACTCCTCAGGCGAGCGCCTGATCGCCGATAGCATCGCCGGGGCCCTGCCCACGCTCGACGTCGCTGGTGTCATGGCGCGCAGCGTCTCCGACCTGTTCCCCAAGCTGACTGCCACCGATCTTCTCGGGCAGGGCGTCATCGAGCACATCAGAGCTTCGTTGCCCACGCTCGACATCGCCACCACCCTGAACCAGACGGCCGTTGATCACCTCGTCGCCGGGCTGCCCAAGCCCGACCTCAGCGGGCTGTTTCCCCAGCTGGATCTCAGCCACCTCGTACCAAAGGTCGACTACTGAAGTTTCCCCGTGATCTCGGACACTCGTTCGTTATGCCGCGAGGGTGTGTTGATGTCGCTGCCTGGTCTCGGCCGGGGTGAGGTAGCCGAAG
>NZ_JBEXSI010000111.1:0-10008 GCF_040613515.1 Streptomyces sp. NPDC006261 | reverse complement strand
AAGGCTGCCTCCAGCTCCTCGCGGCCTTCGGTGAAGTGGGCCCAGCTGTCGTGGTGGACGGGGACGACGCGACGGGCGTCAAGAATCCGGGTGGCCTCGGCGGCCTGGGCGCTGTCCAGGACGATGAGGTTGCCGTCGAAGAGCATGGGGAAGCGGGGTGCTCCGGCGAACAGGAGGGCGGTGTCGATCGGGGCGAAGCGGTCGGCGATCTCCCTGACCGCGTCGAGCGAGGCGTTGTCGCCGCTGACGTAGACCGTCGGCAGGCCCTCGCCCGTCAGGACGAACCCGACGACCTGGCCGGCGAAGGGCTCGATCTCCTCACGTGCTCCGGGCCCGTGGATGGCAGGGACTCCGGTCACAGTGATGGTGCCGCCGCCCGGGCGCTCCAGCTCGGTCGACTCCCAGTCGGCCAGGCCCTTGGCCTTCGCCTCGAGGCGCTCGCCTCCGCCGGGTGTGGTGAGGGTGAGGGGGACGTCGGCGAGCAGGGCGCGGCCGGAGGTGTCGAGGTTGTCGGCGTGCTCGTCGTGGGAGAGCAGGACCACGTCGATGGGGCCGAGGTCGGCAGGGGTAGTGGTGGAGGGGGCCGTCTTGGTCAGGGTCGGGCCACCGGGCGAGGTGTAGTCGCCGGGGCCGTCGAAGGTCGGGTCGGTCAGGAAGCGCAGGCCGCCGTACTCGAACAGGGCGGTCGGACCGCCGAACGTGCGGACCGGGAACTGGTTGGCGTTGAGCTGGGACATCACATCTCCGTTTCTCACGAAAAAAAGCTGCGGTTAGCGTGATTCCAGGCTAGGCAGGTGTCACGGAAAAACGCAAGCGCTACCATGAGAGGTATGGACGACACCCTGGCCGCCGACGTGGCACCGACCGCTCTGCCCCCGGCACCGGGTGCCGACCGGTACCGCTCCCTGGGCTTCGCCGACACCGCCGCCACCCTGCCCGCCGGCCAGAGCTACGACCTGCTCGCCGCCCCGGAATCCGCCATGCGCTGGCTCGCCGCCCACGACCTCACCACCCCAGACGTGCAGCTGTACGAGGTGTGCGCACAGCGGATGAGCACGCTGCGCGCACACATCCGCGCCCTGTTCGCCGCCCGCGTCGACACCACCACGCCGCCCGAGAAGTCCCTGCGCGCCGTGAACGAGGCCCTCACGGCCGTGCCCACCGCCCCCCTCCTCGCCTGGGACGGGGCCCGGGGGCTGCGCCGCATCCAGGCGCACCCCACCGACCAGGCCGTCAGCCACGCACTGGCGACCCTCGCCGCCGACGCCGCCGACCTGCTCACCGGCCCCGACGCCGACATCCTCGCTTCCTGCGGATCAGCCCCGTGTGACCGGTTCCTCCTGCGCACCCACGGCCGGCGCCACTGGTGCTCCACACGCTGCGGCGACCGTGCCCGCGCCGCCCGCGCCTACGCCCGGCGCAGCGGCGCCTCTGACTGACGTACACCCCCCAGGGCCCTCCTGCGGACCGCCCCGCGGCCGCACGAACAACACCTCAGCAGGCTGCTTCCGGTTGCCGACCGACACGTGGGCACTCGCCGGTCAGCCGACTCTGACCCTCAGTGACGGGAACGGCGATGGGCTCGCCAACTACGTTCGACCACACACTCGTCACGTGCGGGATTCCTCCGGTCGTACGCCGACTGTCAGCAGCCGTCACACTCCCTTGCCCAGGTGGCAGCCCAGACGGGCCCAGACGGGTACGCCACGTTTCCCTTGACCGTCCTCGCTACCTGCCGCCGTCAGATCGCGGACAGGAGGTGCTTCTGCACGCGGCTCGCTCGGATCAGCACACCGGGCATGCCGGGGCAGTGAAGGGACGACCGCGACCACCCCCAGCTTCTCCCGGACGCGATCGGCAACCCCCGCCGCGAGCAGCCGACACCGACTGGAGGCGGCGGACAGGGCCCGCCACGAGGAGCAGCAGGCGCGGGTACGGCAGGCGGCCCAGGAGCAGGACGCGGAGAAGGCCGTCGAAGCAGGGAGAGGCGGCCCAGCGCGGAGTTCGCCGACCCGCCTGCACCAGCTGCGGGACGAAGTTCACCGACGAACGGCGGGAAGCCGTCGAAGAGACGGGCTGGAGCCGCCCCGTCGACGCCCACCGAACACTGTGCGGCACCCGCAAACACACGCCGTCGCCGCCGACAACCGTATGCCGGCTCCACGGGAGCCCGCCCGACTGCTCTCCCTGCCAGGAATGCGGACGGGCGGGCGGCTTGTCGGCGTCATGCCGGGTCCGGCGGCCAGCGGTCCTCTTGCAGGACCGCGAAAAACGTATCGGGGAGTGGGAGCGGCGCGGGTCCGTCGGCACCATGTGTTGCTTCCGACCTCGCGGACCGGGCTGTGCATCACCCGTCCGGTGAGGCCCTGACCGCGTGACTTGTGCTTCGGGGTGGGGCCGGACCGGCGTCACGGGTAGGTAGGCGGTCAGCTGATGCGGTTGTAGATCGCCGTTCCGGGACAGGCGGTGACGCCGGAGCGGGTGGCGCAGCCGGTGTACTGGCTGGAGCCGTTCCACCAGACCCAGCCGCCGATGGTGCGGCCGTTGAGCCAGGTGTACTGGCCGTTGTAGTTGGCGTCGTACGTGCGCAGGCTCCAGTGCACGTGGGCGCCGGTCGCGGAACCGCCTGCACAGGTGTCGGTGCCGATGGTCCCGAGCAGCGCGCTGCGGGCGATTGCTGTTCCGTTGTAATAGGTGCTGTTCGACATGTGGTAATAGTCCGTCGAGAAGCCGCCGGGGTGGATGACTCTGGTCCAGCCGCCCCCGGCGCCACACATCGAGGTGGCTGTTCCCTCGCGGGAGGAACGGACCCGGCCGCTGGCGTTACCTCCGGCGAAGTCGAGACTGCTCCAGTAGCCGGTCGAGCCGCTGTGGGAGTGTGCCCCACCGGTGAGGGTCATGTAGTAGTCAGGCATCCATGGCAGGAGCAACCCGTCGGTGTTGGCGCTGGTTCCCAGGGACTGTGCCTGCTTCTGCGGGGTCGTCTCGCGTTGAGCGTACGCTGTCATGATTCGCCGTTCCGTCTTGCCGACCAGCGGGGACTTGGCCACGTGGTCGGCGAATTCGCGGTCGCCTTCAAGGCCTGAGACCCATCGCCCGTCCTTACGGTGAGCGATGTAGAGCCAGCCTTCCGGGTCGCCGTGGTGGGTGTGGGGCGCCTCGACGTACGCGACTCCGCGAGCCCAGTCGGCGGAGACGGTGCGGACATCGACGACGACCTTGCGGCCCTGTTCGGCGAGTTTGCTGACGGCGGCTCCAGGGGCGAGTCCCTTGGCGTCGTGGGACCGGGAGAGAACGTCCTCGGAGACCACGTCTATCAGTGCTTGTCGACCGGCGCCCAGATGTTCGGCGACCGACGGTGGCATCTTCACGCTGACGTGGGGTGACGGCGACTGGGTGGATCTTGCTGGCACTCCGGTAGGGGCCGCGGCCGAGTCCTGGTAGGCCTCGGCCACGGGTGCGGTGGCGAGCAGGCCGATGGCCATGATGGCGGCCAACGTGGTCCTCGCGGAGAGTCTGGAGAGCACGGGGTGTCCCTTCTGGGCAAGAGGCCTGGCGTCCCGGCGGAGGCCGGACCATGGTGGATCGCCACCACGGTGGACGCAATGCGGGATCGAATGGCATGTCCACATCAAGATCTATGCGCGTAGTTTAACGCGAGTGTGCACCGTCCGGACATAGCAAGTCGCAACTTGATAAGGAAAGTTGTCGCCCGGCCCACGGCGCGCTGCGCTCCGCTGGAGATACATCTGGCGGTCCGCTGGCGCCTGTCTCGGCATGGGCACCGTTGTGGGGCTATGGCAGGGGGTTCCGTGAGGCAGTGGGGCCAGACAACCGAGTCGAGTAGACCGTGGATGAGGGCATCGCCTGGATGGTGAAAGCCTGGCCAAGTGCCGCGGGTGGCTCTGAGCTTCGGGCAGACGGCGACGGCATTGTCTTTCGTGGGCAGTCGAGCCTCTGAAGACGGACGGACAGCCTTGGACATGGGCGGCGTACAGATTCTGTTCGCTCCTGCCGAAGCGTCGCTGCCGAAAAGGTGCCGACGGACCGTGGGTCGAGGTTCGTGTGGCACAGGACCGTGTCACCGGCGTCGGCGATGCGCCGCCCGTAGACGCCCCGTCGTTGCCCTCGTGGCGTCGCGGTCACCACTTCAGGGTGACGGGTGCAACGTCGCGCTCGTCCCTGCCTCGCATCGCGGCTGGGCACACTGATAGAACCCCGTCATGACATATCGATTCACTGCCCGCGCCGCCAGGACTGAGGTCGACCCTGACGGCTACTTCACCGAAGCCGCTCTTGCCGAGGGTGAGGATGGAAGCGGCTTCATCCTGATGTTCATGGCGGGAGAAAAGGAGCCCGATGACCAGGAGGTCGCCCTCGGGATGGACACACACTGCCTGGTCACGGCCGGGCAGGGCACCGCATACGGCTGTGTGCGGGAAGCTGTCTTGACGGACGACGTCCTCCGCATCTCGCTCGCCCCCGAAGCACTGGAAGACCTGCGGCTGACCGACCGCGAGATCGAGGCCGTCATCGAAGCGCCGGCCGAAGACATCGGGCAGTTCCGGAAAGTCCTCGCTCAGGTACTCGGATACGGGCGTACGGACGCAGTGCCTATCCGTGTAGGCATCTGACCGGCCACACGGGTGTCCGTTTTGTTCGCGCCAGCGCTATCGGGCGGCGCCACCGGGTGGGAAAGCCCCTGAAGCCGCAGCGCCATCTGTGCGGAGTACGTGAGCGTCGGCGCCCCGCTATGCGGACCGGCCGACCGTGTCGCCGAGATGACCTCCGGCTACGAGCATCGTGCCGGAGGCCGAGGTGTGTCCGCACGAGATGGAAGCCGCGTTGCCATGTCACCGGCCAGGCCGGGGTGATGCCCTCCACCTGCTCACAACATGACTCCGACCGTGCCCCGGCCGAAGACTGAACCGGCAGCCCCTCCGCGCGTCGGCGCTCGTTCAGCAGGCCGAGCGCCAACGCCAGAACCAGTACGTGCCTGAGCAGCAGGTCGGCGGCCGGCTCTCGCGACTGTGCACCTGACCCGGGCAATGCTTCCCACCAGCGGCGCGTAACCCCCGATTAGCCCGCGCTTGTCGGTGGCAGCTGGAAAGCTGGGACACATGGACAGGGATGACGAGTTGCCGCGGGGCCGGGTCTACGGGCAGGACCATGATCACTCCAGGCCGGGGGCGGTGCCAGGCCGGGACTACGCCGATCTGGTCGGCGGGCCGCTGGACGGGATGCTGCTCGACATCACCGGCTGGACGGCGCAGGAGCTCCAGACCGGCGCCGCGTTGATGACCGAGGCCGGACAGTACGGCGTCGGCGGCCGCGCCCTGTACGCTCCGCGCCCCGGTGAACGTAACCGGTGGGACTGGTCCGGAGATACCCCATGAGGCGCTACCACGCGCCTCTGCCCTTCTGCTGAGCGTTGCGTGAACTTATCCCGGCCAGCGCCAGGCTCCGGCGGCAGCGACCCGTGCTCACGGAGGGTTTCTCGAAGTAGTGCTCGACGCGGGCTTGGGCCTGCCCATGGGCCTTGCTGTGGATTTGCTCTCAGTCGGGCAGTTCCTCGCCGGGGCGGCGGCGGTGCGGCGTCCTTAGCCCTGTGCCCGGGTAGCGGCCATCGGCGACCGCCACCGTGTTGCCGATGGCGGCCTTCGCGGCGGACTCAGCCCGGGCTGAGAGTCGTCGGGATCGCCCGGCAGAGGCTTGCCGACCACCGGGACAAGGCGGGTGCCGGCGTCGATCACCACCTGATGGCTGGTGGAGTAGCGATAGTTCTTCGACTGCTCGGTGAAGCATTCCCTTGATCGTGGACACCTGGAGACTGGGACCTGAGGTTCCGAAGGAAGTAGTGCCAGGTGGGAAGCAAGTAGACGAAGCGGTACACCGCAGAGTTCAAGCGGGACGCGATCGCGCTCGTCGACTCCTCTGGTAAGCCGGTCACCGCGGTCGCCCGGGAACTCGGCATCAGCTCGGAGTCCTTGCGCGGCTGGTACCGCCGGGCCAAAGCCGACCGGGGCGAGGGCACCCCGGGCGAGCTGACCAGCGCCGAGCGCGACGAACCGCGCCGGCTGCGCAAGGCGAACCGCGAGCAGCAGCGGGTGATCGAGATGCTGAAAAAAGCGACCTTGGATTCAACCGGTGACCGCGTTGTGCCGGTTGATCCACGCGGAGAAGGTGAACTATCCGGTCGTGCTGCTGTGCCGGACGCTGCACGTGACCCGCTCCTCCTACTACGCCTGGCGCGAGGGCGAGGCCGCTCGCCAGGCTCGCCAGGCGGCCGACGATGCGCTCGCGCACGAGATCACCGCGCTGCACATCGCTTCCCGCAAGACCTACGGGGGCCCGCGCATCCACGCCGAGCGGCGGCGTCTGGGACGGCGAGTGAACCGCAAGCGCATCGCCCGCGCCCTGCGCGAGCACGACATCCGCGGCGTCACCCGCCGCGAGCGGCGCTCGTTGACCCGGCCGGATGCGAAGGGGAAGCCGGCCCCGGACCTGATCGGCCGCGACTTCCACGCCGAGCGTCCCAAGAGACCTTGGGTTCTGACAGTCCTCGCAACACCCGCGATATGTGGGAGTTGCGAGGACCGTGGCCGTTGAAGGTGATGATCTTGCGGGATTGAGGGAGTGTTTCCTTGCAGGGCTGGATGCCAAAGGAAATGTGACCGTGGTGGCGCGTGAGCTGGGGGTGAACCGGAACACCGCTTCGGCTGGGCCCGCAAGGCCGGACGGACATCGGTGCGCCTGCCTCGGCGGCACCCCGGGCGCGACGAGTACCAGGACCGGCGTCTCCTCGTCGTCCATGAACTTGCGCCAGGGGTGCCCCCCGATCCGGCCCGTCACCGGCCTGCATCGGGCTGGGGCCGGGCCGCTTGCGTTCGACGTTCGACAGTAGCCCGAGCAGGTAGGCACGGGCCGCGGCCCGCGGCTCAACTCGCCCGAAGCGGCCCGCGATCCGGGCCATGACCTGGTCGAACATCGTCCGCCAGGGAGCAGGGTCTACGCTATGGCCCGCGGCCACCGCACGATCTTCAGGAGTCCACACAACCCCCGATGATCACGCGGCGGCTGCACCCGTTCCCAGCCGGGTCCGCGACAAGATCGCGAAACCAGACTGGAGTACTAATCCGGGACGCACTTGTGGCACAACTTCTGGGACGGTCCTGACCTGGGCAGTGTCGATCGACGTCGGCACCGTTCGGACGGCGTCCCAGTTTCAAGGAGGTGGGACGGCCTGGCCGGCTGCCTACATAGCCGCCTGTTTTTCGGCGGAAGCTACGGCGACTCCCGGTGGGCGAAGCTACCGCCGTCCGAACGAGACCGTTGTCCGCTGAGGGTCCGCGCCCAGGGCTCGTCGACGTCGGCCAGGCCGAGGGTCAGCGTGACATTTTCGAGCATACCGGCGCCGAACCAGTGCCGGACCGCAGCGTCGTCGTGGTTCAGGAGCTCACTGACGAGTTCGACCTGCCTGGCATAGCACGTGCGCAACGCCTCCGCCACGAGCGGCTCGTCGGCTGCGCAACTGGCCTGCATGAGAAACCGCATGACGTCCCGGTCCTCGATCAGGGTGCTGTAGGCGGACCGGATCGCACGCATCACCGCCTCCGGCTGCCGGTGCGGCCCGGCCTCATCGGCGCCGGCTTCGGCGCCGGTCAGAGCATCCGAGATCAGCTCGGACACGTGGAGGATGGCACCGGCGAACAACGTCTCCTTGCTGGCGAACAGGCGGTAGACGTAGGGCTGAGAGATTTCGGCCCGTTCGGCGATCTCACCAGTGGTCGTGCCGTAGTAACCCTTGCGCGCAAAGCAGGCCACGGCAGCGTCCAGCACGACTCGACGGCGTTGATCGCTCTTCACTCTGGAGCCAGGGGCGGGCATGTCTCCCAGTCTCTCACTGCGGAGTGGAACAGGGTGCGACGGGGCAAGACGGGTGGGTGACCCGTCTCACCCCGTCGAACCGGGATCAACGCTCCGAGGGCCACGACACGTCTTGGCCGCTGGCCGCCTCGTCGGGGGTCATGGCCTCGATGACCACGAGAGGATTCCAGTAGTCGACGAACTGCTCGACCAGGCCCGCCTCGTCGAGGCGGATCACCGTGATGACTGTCTGCTCGTACGGCTTGCCGGTGCTGAGGGCGATTCCCTCCGAGCGGTATTCGGCGACCGCGGTCCGGGGGTTGGCCGTCTCGATGAACTTCACGTCGACGAACTTCACGTCGAAGGTCTGCGGGAAGCCGCGCATGTGGGCGATCAGCGCCTCGCGTCCCTGCACCAGGGTAGGCACACCGGCGGGGGCGAAGGGGAACTCGACCGTGCCGTCCGCGGCGTACAGCTCGATCCACTCGTCGATCTGGCCGGACGACACCAGCCGAAGGTGCTCTGCCAGGGCGTGCTGTGCGGGGGTGAGCTCGCGGGTCGGGTTGACGCTCATGAATACTCCTCTGTTAGTGGTTGAACAATAACAAACGTGCCGGAGAGACCTCCGAGGAGCAAGGGTGAGGGCCGTCACGGCCCAGCCAGGACAGACGTCAGTAGTCCGACAGAAGGCCCTCATGCCCCACCGTGCTGCACCTCCGGCCGAGACCGGCCGCCTGCTCCTGGCCCGCTGCGTCGTCGACGACGGGTGGCCGCTTCGGCGGGCCGCCGAACGCTTCCAGGTATCACCGGCCACTGCCAAACGGTGGGCCGACCGCTACCGCCAGGCGGGCGAGGCCGGGATGACCGACCGCTCCTCCCGCCCGCACCACAGCCCGCGGCGGACCCCGACCCGCACCGAGCGGCGGATCATCGAGATCCGCGTCCTGCGCCGGTGGGCACCAGCCCGCATCGCCTACCTCCTCGGGCTGAACCCGGCCACCGTGCACCGCGTCCTGACCCGCTACCGGCTCGCCGGCCTGACCAACCTGGACCGGGCCGCCGGCCGGGTCATCCGCCGCTACGAACACACCGCCCCCGGCGACCTGGTCCACGTCGACGTCAAGAAACCCGGGAACATCCCCGACGGCGGCGGCCACAAAGTCCTCGGCCGGCAAGCAGGCCGCAAGAACCGCGCGAAGGCCGGCATGAGCTTCCTGCACAACGCGGTCGACGACCACTCCCGCCTCGCCTACAGCGAGATCCTCGCCCACGAGAAGAAGGAAACCGCCGTCGGATTCTGGCAGCGCGCGCACGCCTACTTCACCTCATGCGGGATCACCGTCCAGCGGGTCCTGACCGACAACGGCTCCTGCTACACGTCACATCTGTGCCGCAACTCCCTTGCGGCACAGGGCGTCTCACACAAGCCCACGCGCCCCTACCGGCCCCAGGCGAACGGCAAGGTCGAGCGGTCGAGCGGTTCAACAGGACCCTGCTCGACGAATGGGCCTACGCCAGGCCCTACCGCACCGAGGCCGAACGACGCGACGCCTACCCGCAGTGGCTCCACACCTACAGTCACCACCGCGGACACAATCGCGCTCAAGGGCCAACCACCAGCCAGCCGCGTCCCCAACCTCACGGGTCAGTACACCTGACGCGCCCACTCACACCCGCCGGCATGGGCCTGGGCCCGGAAGCCGAGCTCGACGACGGCCAGAGCCACCGTAGCGGACCCCGTGTATACGGGCACCTCCATGCCAACCTGCGGACTTCGGGACTGGCACCCAACGACAGCAGCCTGGTCACCTCGTGACAGCCATGAGCGCGACGGCCAGGCAGCGTGACCAGGAACAAGCGTGACCATCATGGCTGACACATCTGATGCCAACCGCCCCCATGCGCAATGCCTCTCAGGGCTATTCTCCGGGGTCTCTGAATACTGGGGTGCCACGCTCTTTCCTGGCCTTCTTCGGTGAGAGCTTCTCCCATTCCCGTCCCATCGCCGAAGCGATCGAAAGGTATCCGCGGGCTCATGATCCGGAATCTAAGGGCTGTCCCGCAAGTCGGGGCTTCTTCCCAGGGACTGGGCCTCAGTTGATATCCCCGGGCCTGTGACCGCGTGCTGTGGCAGCCTGCCGT
>NZ_JBEXSI010000110.1:0-10886 GCF_040613515.1 Streptomyces sp. NPDC006261 | reverse complement strand
CGGCCACACGCACGGCGGACAGCTCTGGCCGGGGAACTACCTCGCCGAGCTGGCCAACCCGACCGTCGCCGGGCTCGAACGGTACGGCGACACGCCCTCCTTGCCCGCGGCGGCGGCCAGCACCCCGGCCACCGTGGTCAGCCCGCCCAGCTCACCGCGCACACTCCGCCCGAGCGACTCCACGGCCCCCTCGGCCCGGGACCGCGCCCGGCAGTGGAAGGCCAGCTCGCAGGCGGCCAGGCACTCGGGGGCGTAGGCCGCGGTGACGGAGGAGACGGCGGACTCCAGCTCCTGCGGCGAGCACGCCGGGTCGAAGGTCGTCCCCTCCGGCAGGGCCTCCGCGATGTCCTCGATGCGGGTGAGGCGGGTCAGCTGGCGGCGGGTCACGGCGCGCTGCTTGCGTACGTCGACGACGGAGGCGGTCGGCAGGTTGGAGAAGTCCTTCGGGCAGACCAGCAGCACCTGGTGGCCGACCTCGGCCCCCCCGGTCACGGCCGCGACCCGCTCCAGCGCCAGCACGTAGACCGCGGCCTGGCGGGCGGCGGCCCCGACCTTCGCGGCGTCGGCGGAGGCGTCGATCATCGGGAACGACTTGATCTCGACGACGGTCCAGCGGCCGTCGGGGTGCACCACCACCGCGTCCGGCTCCAGATAGGCGGGGGAGCCCGCCACCTCCAGGGCCAGCATCGGGTGGTCCAGCAGCGTCCAGCCGCCCGCCGCCGTCGCCTCGCGCAGCGCGAGCGCGGTCCGCGCGGCCCGGCCCTCGGGACCGGCGGCGCTCAGGTCGGGCGTGGAGACGTCCCCGGCCGGGGCGGGGGAGCCGCCGCCGAGCCGCTCGTACAGCAGACGCAGCAGCTCGGTGCCGCCGTCGGCCTTGACCTTGGCCTCGAAGGCGTTGCCCCGCATGAAGGCGAACTGGGACTGCCCGAAGGGGGCGGGCGAGCCGAGCGCGGTGGCGAGCACCCCCTTGTCGACCCCGGCGCCGTCGAGCAGGGCGCGGCGCTTGCAGCCGGGGTTGGCGGCGAGAGCGGCGAGCGCGCGGGCGTCGAGCGGATGCGGGGCGACGGAGGGGCCGCGCAGCTCAGCGAGCCGCTGCCGGAGCGTCGTCGGCCGAGGCTGTCGCGCCGTCGGCTGCCGCGTCGGGGGAATCTGCGGAGGAGGTCCGCTGGCCGGGGATTCGCTCACCCGCGGAAGTCTTGCATCCGGCACTGACAATCGGGGACTCCACCGGCTCGGAGGCCGTACGCACGGTGGCGAAGGCGGTCCCCAGACGCCCCTTCACCCGATCGGCCAGCCGCATGACCGGCCTGGTCAGCAGGGCTCCGAGCCCCATCACGGCGCCGCCCGCGACCGCGTCCAGGAAATAGTGGTTGGCGGTACCCATGACGATGACCGTGGTCACCAGGGGGTACGCGATGCCGGCGGCCCGCAGCAGGGGGTGCCTGGCGTGGCGCCACAGGAGGACGCCGCACCACAGGGACCAGCCGACGTGCAGGCTCGGCATGGCCGCGTACTGGTTGGTCATCCCGCTCAGCCCGCGCGGGGCGCTCGCGCCGGCGCCCCACCAGCCGTACGCGCTGTACTGCGCCATCGTGTCGACGAAGCCGTGGCCGGCGTCCAGCAGCCGGGGCGGGCAGGTCGGCATCAGCGTGAAGCCGACCAGACCGAGCAGGGTCGAGTTCATCAGCCAGACCCGGGCCGCCCGGTACGCGGCGGATCTGCGCCGGAACATCCAGACCAGGACCGCCGGGGTGACGAGGTAGTGCAGGGAGGCGTAGGCGAAGTCGGCGGGTATGCCTATGGAGGGGGTGCTGGTGAAGAGACGATTCAGCGGGTGCTCGGCGTTGAGGTGGAACGCCTGCTCGAACCGGAGGATCGCCAGGCCGTTGTCCACGGCCGCCGAAACGTCCCCGCGCACGAGGAGGCGGCCCATCGAGTAGAGGCCGTACACCACCGCGATCAGTGGGAGCTCCGTCCACCAGCGGGGCCGATGACCGGTCGCGGGCAGGGCGGTGGCGTGCGGCATCCGGTGGCTCTCCCCATGTTCATGCGGCCGACGGCGGGCGTTCAACCGTAAGGCGGCGACAAGCCGCCGACTCCCCCGGGGGTCCCCTTGCGGACGTCCCGTACGCAACCTGCCCCGTCGTGGCTCCGGTACCGCGGCGGACGGTCGCTCAGAGAGGGACGTCGCCGCCGCCCCGGAGGTTGCCTCGCGAGGCGGTACGGGATGATGGAGGGACCAGCACCACCGTTCCAGGGAGAGCCTTCATGGCACCGCGCATCCTGCTCGCTCGGCATGGTCAGACCCAGTGGTCGGTCCAGGGCAACCACACCGGCAGGACGGACATCCCGCTCCTGGACACCGGTCGCGAGGGCGCGAAGCTGCTCGGTGAACGGCTGCACCGGGCGCCGTGGGGCGGGCTGCCCGGGGTCGAGGTCCGCACCAGCCCGCTCGTCCGTGCCTCCGAGACGTGCGAGCTCGCCGGCTTCGGGGAGCGGGCGGAGCCGTGGGACGCGCTGATGGAGTGGGACTACGGGGCGTACGAGGGGCTGACCCCGGCGCAGATCAAGGCGGACCGGCCGGACTGGCTGATCTGGCGTGACGGCGTCCCCGAGGGGGAGAGCCTCGCGGAGGTCACCGCCCGCGCGGACGAGGTGGTGGCCTGGGCGCGCTCGGCGGACCGGGACGTCCTGGTCTTCGCCCACGGCCACATCCTGCGCGTGCTGGCCGCGCGCTGGCTGGGCGAGGACGTGTCCTTCGGCGCCCGCCTCCGCCTGGAACCGACCTCGTTGTCGGTCCTGGCGTGGGCGTACGGTCTGCCGGCGCTGGAACGCTGGAACGACACGGGGCACCTGGAGGGTTTTTGAGCCCGTCCGGCGTCTTTTCAGGCCCGTCCGGCGTCTGAGGACGTAACCGTCGAGCACGTTCCGGGTGCACTGCATGGGTCTCCCGCGGCACGGGATCCGAAAGAGTGCCCGCTCATCCAGGCAAGGGTTCCGTCCTCAAACGCCGGACGGGTCGGGAGGACCCCGGAACGGGCTGGACGCGGCGGCCCCTCAGGCGGAGCGGGACTCCCGGTGGCGGGTCAAGAAGGAGGCGGCCGCCGACACCCCACCCGCCCGGGCCTCCAGCATCCGTACCGCCCCCGCCACCATCCCCCGGATCCGCGAGGACTGGACCCGGTCCAGCAGGTCCAGCACCTGGTGGCCCGTCGCCGCCGCCTCCTCCACCCGGCCCGCCCGCGCCAGGTCCCCCGTCAGCTGCGCCCGGTACAGCGCCAGGTTCCGGGTGAAGTGCGCGTCCTGGAGCGCCGCCGCCCGCCGCCCGTGCCGCGCCGCCCGGGACCAGTCGCCCAGCGCCGACCAGCACTGCGCCTCCAGCAGCTCCAGCTCCGCCTCCCGGAAGAAGCTCATCCACTCCGGGTCACCCCCGGCGGCCCCCCGCTCGAACGCCGCCCGGGCCCGCCCGATCGCCCGGTCGCACCCCGTACGGTCCCCGAGCCCCGCCCGGCCCCCCGCCTCCCGCAGCGCGAGCAGAGCCAGCAGCCGGGGCGAGCCCAGCGTGCGGGCCGCCCGCTGCCCGGCCTCGGCCGCCCGTACCGCCTCGCGGGGTCGCCCCGCGTCCCGGGCCAGGAACGACGTGTTGCAGAACGCGTGCGCCTCGAGCCCCGCGTCCCCCGCCAGCCGCGCCGTCGCCAGCGCCTCCGCGTAGTGCGAGCGCGCGTCGTCGAAGCGCCCCGAGTCGTGGGCCAGCCACCCCACCGAGATGGCGAGCTCGCCCGCGCCCGCGTGCAGCCGGTCCGCGGTCGCCCGCCGTGTGGTGGTCCCGGCGTCCAGCAGCTCGTACGCCGCCTTCAACGGCCGCGAGGCCTGCCGGTAGAGCCCGTCCGCGCCGTGCCGGTCGTCCAGCACCCGGATCCGCCGTACCGCCTGCTCGACGGCGTCCACCTCGCTCTCACCGACCCGGCGCTGTGCGGGCAGGGAGACCCTGGCGGCGGCGGGCGCCCCGCCGAGACCCAGGGAAGCGGCGGCCACGGTGGCCGTGCCGCTCATCATGAACACGCGACGCAGCACGTCGCTCTCCTCGTCGGTGTGGCCGGTCTCATCGGTGGTGCGGTGAAGAGGCGCGGCGGGCTCGGGTGGCGGCGGCTCGGAGACGACCCGCGCCCCCCGCCCCCGTACGCTCTCGCGGGCCGAAAAACCCAGGTCGGCCAGGGAGGCCCCGGGGAACATGTGCAGGAAGACCCGTTCGTACGCGTAGTTGGGGCAGCGGATCTCCCCGGACTCCACGCGTCCGATGTACCGGGCATCGCACGCGACCTGCTCACCGATCTCCCGCGCCGCCCTGCGGACGGCGGCCGCGAACTCTCCTGCGGAGCGCTGTCCGCGCAGCTGACGGAAGACGAGGTTGGGAACTGCCCCTGTCGACACCATGGCCGGACCCTCTCTGGTGCGAGCCGGGTTCTGCTTTCCGGTGTCCCGGCGGAGCAAGAACGTACCTGCTGTGACAGGGAACACACGCGGTCATTTGTTATATATGCGGGCATCTCTCCCGTGATCCGCCATGAACTGCCACCCTTTGCGGCGGTGTGGTCCCGTAGCCCTTGACGGCTTCGCGCCGTTGGTCCATGTGGAGACGGAGTGTGGCTCCGTTCGGCGATGAGAGGAGGGGTTCCCTTGCTGCGCATCGGCATGGAGACCGGCTCACGGACGACCGCGACGAACTCGACGGACCTGACGACGACCACGACCCCCACCACCGACCCCGCACCGGCACCCGCACCCGCGGACCGGTCCTGCGACCTCGTCACCGTCCCCGCCCGGCAGGGGCTGGAGGCCGTCGACATCCTCCGCCGCGGCCGGGACCACGAAGCCGTCGGCCCGGTGCTGCACGACGGCGCCTGCGACACCCTCGGCTTCCTCGTCCCCCCGGGCACCGCCGACGCCTGGGACGTACCGGGCAGCGCCTGTACGCGGACCGACGGCCGCGGGCTGCGCCTCCCCACCACCCCGCCCGCCGCCGGTTCCGGCTGGCTGCTCCCGCCCGCCGAGGACGCCCCGGTCACCGACCCCGCCGCACTCCGCGCCGCCCTCGACCAGGCGGCCCGCCTGCTGGAGGCGGCCGACGGCTGCAGCTGAGCCGACGGCCGCAGGGCGGGCTTCCCTGGCGCCGGGCTCATAATGGCCGGACGGGCGGACACCTCCGCTGCTGCCGGTATCCCGGGACCCGACCAGCGAGGACCAGCGCACGTGGCACGTCGAGGAGCGCCGGCCGGGGACAAGGGCAAAGGCAAGGGCAAGGGCAAGAAGGACCGCGCGAGCGGCAGGGCGGAGCGCGAACCCTTCTCCGGACCCGTCGACAGCGGTCTCGCCGAGCTCATACCCGACCGGGAGCGCCCGGACGGCTGGACGCTGCTGCTGGACGGCGCCCCGCAGTCCCACGTGGACCTCGGCGACCCCGCGCACCTCTCCTTCGCCTACCAGCGCCGGCTCGGCCACATCATCGACCTCGCCGCACCCCCGCTCCAGCCCCTGAACGTCCTGCACCTCGGCGGCGGCGCCTTCACCCTCGCCCGGTACACGGCGGCCACCCGCCCCCGCTCCACCCAGCAGGTCGTCGAGGTCGACGCGGCCCTCGTCCAGCTCGTCCGCGACCGGCTCCCGCTGGACCCGCAGGCCCGCGTACGGGTCCGGGCGCTGGACGCCCGCGAAGGGCTCGGCAAGTTCCCGGACGGCTGGGCGGATCTGGTCATCGCGGACGTCTTCAGCGGCGCCCGGACCCCGGCCCACCTGACCTCCGCCGAGTTCCTCACCGACGTACGCCGGGTGCTGAAGCCTTCAGGCCAGTACGCCGCGAACCTCGCCGACGGGCCGCCGCTCGCCCACCTGCGCGGCCAGGTGGCCACGGCCGCCGCCGTCTTCCCCGAGCTGGCGCTCGCCGCCGACCCGGTGGTCTGGCGCGGCCGCCGCTTCGGCAACGCGGTCCTGCTCGCCTCCGCGCTGCCGCTGGCGGTCGCCGAGTTCACCCGCCGGGTGGCGAGCGACCCGCACCCCGGCCGGGTCGAACACGGGCGGGCGCTCACGGACTTCACCGGGGGTGCGGCGGTCGTCACGGACGCGGCCGCCAAGCCGTCACCGGCACCCCCGCCGTCCGTCTTCGAGAACCCCTGAACAGAGGGCCTACGGTTCGACGACCTGCACCGTCGGCGGCGTCCCGTTCCAGGTGCAGAACACCGAGTACGTCTTCCCGTCCACCCCGCCCCCGTCGCTGAAGTCCACCCGGATCCAGGCGTCGTTCGTCCACACCTGCATCGACCAGCCCGGCTCAGGCGTCGCCGAGACCAGCTTCGCCGAGCTCTTCCCCAGCTCGAAGACGACCCGGCCGCCGGCGGTCCGGTACCCCTTCACCTCACCGGAGTCCGCGGCGGGCTTGGGGGAGGCCGGAGGGCGCGCGGTGGCGCTCGACGGCGTACGGGAGGGGCGTGCGGCCGACGGCGAAGGGCTCGCACTGCTGCTGCCCGCCGAGGGAGAGGGGGAAGGCGACGGCGAGGAGCGGTACGTCGACGAGACGAGCGGCTCCCCGGTGGACTGCCCGATCCGCTGAGGAGCCCCCGCGCCCACCGAGATGGGCACGGCCCGGGGCGGGTCGTACGCCGTCCCCGTCATGACCGTGTGCACACCCCACCACGACAGCGTGACCGCCGCGCCGGTGGCGAGCGACCACGCGAGCGCGTGTACGAGTCCTCGTTGCATCCGGGACATCCTGCACCACCCGGACCTGGACTGTCCCCCTCCGGTACCTCCTGTTCCGCCTCGGAACCGCCTCCGTTCCGGCCTTTGCGGAGGATTCCGGCGAGGTGGGACGGGGCGGGGACCCGGCCCGTCCGCATGGCGTACGGTGCCGCCCATGGCAAGTGTGCTCGTGGTCGAGGACGACCAGTTCGTACGTTCCGCCCTCATCCGGCACCTCAGTGAGGCCTCCCACACGGTACGGAGTGTGGGCACCGCGCTCGAAGCGCTGCGCGAGGTCGCGCACTTCCGCTTCGACGTGGTCATCCTCGACCTCGGGCTGCCCGACCTGGACGGCGGCGAGGCGCTCAAGATGCTCCGGTCCATCACCGACGTCCCGGTCATCATCGCCACCGCCCGGGACGACGAGAGCGAGATCGTCCGGCTGCTCAACGACGGCGCCGACGACTACCTGACCAAACCCTTCTCCGTCGAGCACCTCTCGGCCCGCATGGCCGCCGTGCTGCGCCGCTCACGCGCGGCCGGGGACCAGGCGCCGCCGCCCCGGGTCATCCGCGTCGGCGGGCTCGCCATCGACCCGCTGCGCCGCCGCGCCGAACTGGACGGCGCCGAAATTGACCTGACCCGGCGTGAGTTCGACCTACTGACCTTCCTCGCCGGGCGCCCCGGGGTGGTCGTCGCCCGCAAGGAGCTGCTGGCCGAGGTCTGGCAGCAGTCGTACGGCGACGACCAGACCATCGACGTCCATCTGTCGTGGCTGCGCCGCAAGCTCGGTGAGACCGCCGCCCGGCCGCGCTATCTGCACACCCTGCGCGGCGTCGGCGTGAAGCTCCAGCCGCCCGCCGACGTGCCGCCCGCCGACGCACCGGCCACGGGGCCGCCCGCATGAGGTGGGCCCTGGTGAAGGTGTGCCTGGCGGTCACCGCGATGGTCGTCATCGCCTTCGCCGTACCGCTCGGACTGGTCATCCGGGAGATGGCCAGCGACCGGGCCTTCTCCGACGCCGAACGCCAGGCCGCGATGATCGCCCCGGCGCTCTCCATCACCACCGACCGCGAAGAGCTGACCCGGGCCGTCCTCTCCACCGAACCGGGCGACCGGGGGCGGCTCGCCGTCCACGTCCCCGCCCCGGAGAAGGCCGCGGACGGAACCGAGGGCGAGGCCCTGGACATCGGGACCCGGCGGGCGACGCCCAAGGACGTCGAGACCGTACGCAAGGCCGGGCGCGCCTCCATCACCGAGGTCACCGACGGCTTCGCGCTGCTCCAGCCCACCGCGCTGTCCACCGGGGACATCGCCGTGGTGGAGGTCTTCGTGCCCGAGGGCGAGGTCTCCAACGGGGTCGCCACCGCCTGGCTGATCCTGGCCGGGGTCGGCGTCGCCCTGATCGTCGGCTCGGTGGCGGTCGCGGACCGGCTCGGCGTACGGATGGTCCAGCCCGCCCAGCGCCTCGCGGGCGCCGCCCAGGACCTGGGGGAGGGGCGGCTCGGCACCCGGGTCCCCGAGGAGGGCCCCACCGAACTCCGTTCCGCCGCCGTCGCGTTCAACTCCATGGCTGACCAGGTCGTCCAGCTCCTGGCCAACGAGCGCGAGCTCGCCGCCGACCTCTCGCACCGGCTGCGCACCCCGCTCACCGTCCTCCGGCTGAACGCCGCCTCCCTCGGCGAGGGCCCGGCGGCCGACCAGACCCGGGCGGCGGTGGAGCAGCTGGAGCACGAGGTCGACACGATCATCCGGACCGCCCGTGAGCAGCGCCCGCAGACCCAGGGCGTCCAGACGGGCGCGGGGGCGGGCTGCGACGCCTCCGAGGTGATCCGCGAACGCATGGGCTTCTGGTCGGCGCTCGCGGAGGACGAGGGGCGCGAGGTGCGGCTCGCGGGAGTGGACCGTACGGTGCGCATCCCCGTCGCCCGCCCCGAACTGGCCGCCGCCCTCGACGCCCTGCTCGGCAACGTCTTCCGCCACACCCCCGAGGGCACCGCCTTCTCCGTCGACGTCCACCACAGCGGTGACGCGGTCATCGTCCTCGTCTCGGACGCGGGCCCCGGGATCGCCGACCCGGAGGCGGCCCTGGCGCGGGGGACCAGCGGCGGTGGCTCCCGGACGGGCGCGGTCGGCTCCACCGGCCTCGGCCTGGACATCGCGCGCCGGGTCGCCGAGTCCACCGGCGGCGACCTGCGCATCGGCCGGTCCGTGCTCGGAGGCACGGAGGTCCGCATCTGGATCGGGCTGCACGGCAGCAGCCCGGAGCGCGGACGGCGCGGCCACGGCCGCCGGGTCGCCCGCCGGTTCGGCCGGCAGCGCCGCAAGGATCCCCGGACCACGGCCGGTCCCGGACCTCGGCCCGGGGCCCA
This sequence comes from Streptomyces sp. NPDC006261, assembly GCF_040613515.1. Lineage (NCBI taxonomy): Bacteria > Bacillati > Actinomycetota > Actinomycetes > Kitasatosporales > Streptomycetaceae > Streptomyces > Streptomyces sp. NPDC006261. Next base: position 1,782 of record NZ_JBEXSI010000110.1, on the reverse strand, counting down.
TCATTAACGCGCTCCCATGCGTCCCTTAAGCCCACCCTAAGAACATCAACTCCGGTCCGTAAAGCAACTTTTGCCCGTTCCGCTGCCGCTAGCGTCTGTCGCGTACCCCCCAGAGAGATCCGCAGGACACAGAGGCAGGCAGGGCACGTTGATGGGTTCCCGTACACACCGCCGCACGGCGGCCACCCGTACCAGGACGATCGGTGCGGTCGTCGCCGCAGCGGTCATCGGCGGGACGGTGTTCGCCCTGACCGGTACGGCGCAGGCAGCCGCGATCGGCGCCGCGTACACCCGGACCAGTGACTGGACCAGCGGCTACACGGGGCAGTACGTCGTCACCAACGAGACCGACAAGACCCTCACCGACTGGACCCTTCAGTTCGACCTCCCGGCGGGCACGCGGATCGGCTCGCTCTGGAACGGCGAGCACACGGTCCAGGGCAACCGCGTCACCGTGAAGCCCGCGAGCTGGGACAAGGAGCTGGCCCCCGGCAGGTCCGTGACGGTCGGCTTCGTCACCTCGGCCACCTCCGCCACCGGCACGGCGGGCGACCCGGCCTCCTGCCTCATCAACGACGCCACCTGCTCCGCCGGCGGCCCGGCCCCCACCCCCAGCGGCCGCCCCACGCACACCCCCACGACCGGACCCACCCCCACCTCCTCCGCCTCTCCCCCCGCGTCCGCGTCCCCCAGCGCGACCGCGCCGACCCCCACGCCGGCCCCCACCGCCACCGGTCGCCCCGGTGGCGGCGGGGAAACCGGCTCCCGGTTCGCCCCCTACGTCGACACCTCGCTCCATCCCGCGTACGACCTCCTCGACACCGCCACGAAGACCGGGGTGAACGAGTTCCACCTCGCCTTCATCACCTCCGGCGGCAGCTGCGCCCCGCTCTGGGGCGGCGTCACCGGCCTCGGCGACGACCACGTGGCGAAGCAGATCGGCGCGCTCCGGGCCGAGGGAGGTGACGTCCGGGTCTCCTTCGGTGGCGCGGCCGGTGCCGAACTGGCCCTGAACTGCTCCTCCGCCGCCGACCTCGCCGCCGCGTACGGAAAGGTCGTCGACGCCTACCAGCTCACCAAGGTCGACTTCGACATCGAGGGCGCCGCCCTGCCGGACGCGGCCGCCAACACCCGCCGCGCCCAGGCCATCGCCCAGCTCCAGAACAAGTACCCGGACCTGGACGTCGCCTTCACCCTGCCCGTCATGCCCGAGGGTCTGACCCGGCCCGGCATCGACCTGCTCGCCGACGCCAAGAAGAACGGCGTCCGGGTCGACGCGGTCAACATCATGGCGATGGACTACGGTCCCGCCTACAGCGACGACATGGGCGAGTACGCGATCCAGGCGGCGACCGCCACCCAGGCCCAGATCAAGGGCATCCTCGGGCTCTCCGAGTCCGCCGCGTGGAAGGCCGTCGCCATCACCCCGATGATCGGCGTGAACGACGTCGTCACCGAGATCTTCACGGTCGAGGACGCCACGCAGGTGGTGAAGTTCGCCCGGGAGAAGGGCGTCGGCCGCCTGGCCATGTGGTCCGGCACCCGGGACAAGGCCTGCCCGGGCGGGCCCAAGCCGGCCGCCGACGCCACGTGCAGTTCCATCGACCAGGAGCCGCTGGCCTTCACGAAGGCGTTCGCGGCCTACCGCTAGGGCCCCCTCCCGCAGACCGCCCCCGCACCCCCCACGCGCGCGCCCCGGCCGGGCCCCCCCACCACCGGCCGGGGCACCGCCGGCTACAAGCTCGGCCGCAACGCGCGGAGTGAGGCGAGCGAGAAGCAGGC
>NZ_JBEXSI010000109.1:0-10940 GCF_040613515.1 Streptomyces sp. NPDC006261 | reverse complement strand
CAACAACTTCGAGGCTGCCGCAGCCGACATCACGCTGCTCGCAGACATCCCCGCGGGCCAGCAGGCCCAGGCCGGGGACAAGGCGCGGCTCCGGCGGGACTCAGGCAGCCCCCGTGCGGGGCCCGACCACCGGGCCGCACCGTCGAGGGCGGCGGTGTGTCCCAGGCCGCCGCGCAGGCCCTGACTGCTGCCCGATCCCTCCCCCGCAACCGCCGAGGAGCTCAACCGTATGCACAGCACACTGATTGTCGCCCGGATGGCAGCAGCCTCGAGCAACGACGTCGCCAAGCTGTTCTCCGACTTCGACCGGACGGACATGCCCCACAGCATGGGAACGCGGCGACGCCAGCTGTTCTCGTACCGGGGCCTGTACTTCCACCTTCAGGACTTCGACGAGGACAACGGCGGGGAGCTCATCGAGACCGCCAAGGCCGACCCGCGCTTCATGGGGATCAGCCAGGACCTGAAGCCTTTCATCGAGGCATACGACCCCAAGACCTGGCGCTCGCCGGCTGATGCCATGGCCACGCGCTTCTACGACTGGGAGGCGTCCGCGTGACCCGGCGACGCGTTGTCATCACCGGCATCGAGGTGATCGCTCCCGGCGGTGTCGGCAAAGAGGCCTTCTGGAACCTCCTGAGCGAGGGCCGCACGGCGACACGCGGGATCACCTTCTTCGACCCCGCGCAGTTCCGCTCGCGGGTGGCCGCGGAGGTCGACTTCGACCCGTACGCGCACGGTCTGACCCCCCAGGAGATCCGCCGCCTGGACCGGGCCGCGCAGTTCGCCGTCGTCGGCTCGCGCGGCGCGGTCGCCGACAGCGGCATCGAGCTGGGCGGGATGGACCCCCACCGCGTCGGCGTCACCGTCGGCAGCGCCGTCGGCGCCACGATGGGCCTCGACGACGAGTACCGGGTCGTCAGCAACGGCGGCCAACTGGAGCTCGTCGACCACACCTACGCGGCCCCGCACCTCTACAACCACATGGTGCCCAGCTCCTTCGCCACCGAGGTGGCCTGGGCCGTGGGCGCCGAGGGCCCCAGCACCGTGGTCTCCACCGGCTGCACCTCCGGCATCGACTCGGTCGGCTACGCCGTCGAGCTGGTCCGCGAAGGCTCGGCGGACGTCATGATCGCAGGCTCCTCGGACGCCCCGATCTCGCCGATCACCATGGCCTGCTTCGACGCCATCAAAGCCACCACCCCGCGCCACGACGACCCCGAGCACGCCTCGCGCCCCTTCGACGGCACGCGCAACGGCTTCGTACTCGGCGAGGGCACCGCCTTCTTCGTCCTCGAGGAGCTGGAGAGCGCCAGAAAGCGCGGCGCGCACATCTACGCGGAGATCGCCGGCTACGCCACGCGCAGCAACGCATACCACATGACGGGTCTGCGCCCCGACGGCCTGGAGATGGCCGAGGCGATCAGCCTCGCCCTCGACGAGGCCCGGCTGAACCCCAAGGCGATCGACTACATCAACGCGCACGGCTCGGGCACCAAGCAGAACGACCGGCACGAGACCGCCGCCTTCAAGCGCAGTCTGGGCGACCACGCCTACCGCACCCCGGTCAGCTCCATCAAGTCGATGGTCGGGCACTCGCTCGGCGCCATCGGATCCATCGAGATCGCCGCCTCGGCCCTGGCCATGGAGTACGACGTCGTACCCCCGACGGCCAACCTGCACACGCCGGACCCGGAGTGCGACCTCGACTACGTCCCCCTCATCGCCCGCGACCAGCTGGTCGACGCGGTCCTCACGGTCGGCAGCGGATTCGGCGGCTTCCAGAGCGCCATGGTGCTGGCCAGCCCCGAAAGGAGCCTCGTATGACCACGTCGGTGGTGGTCACCGGCCTGGGCATCGCCGCCCCCAACGGGCTCGGTAAGGACGACTACTGGGCGGCGACCCGCAGCGGGAAGAACGGCATCGGCCGCATCACCCGCTTCGACCCCTCCAGCTACCCGGCCCGCCTGGCCGGCGAGGTCCCCGGCTTCCGGGCCGAGGAGTATTTGCCCAGCCGCCTGCTGCCACAGACCGACCGCGTCACCCGGCTCGCGCTCGTGGCGACCGACTGGGCGCTGGCGGACGCGGGCGTCAGGCCGGGCGAACTGCCCGAGTTCGACATGGGCGTCATCACGGCGTCCGCCGCGGGCGGCTTCGAGTTCGGCCAGGGCGAGCTACAGAACCTGTGGAGCCGCGGCAGCCAGTACGTCTCCGCGTACCAGTCCTTCGCCTGGTTCTACGCTGTCAACAGCGGCCAGATCTCCATCCGCAACGGTATGAAGGGCCCCGCCGGCGTCGTCGTCAGCGAGGGGGCCGGCGGCCTCGACGCCGTTGCCCACGCCCGCCGTCAGATCCGCAAGGGCACCTCGCTGATCGTCACCGGCGGCGTCGACGCCTCCATCTGCCCCTGGGGCTGGGTGGCGCAGCTGTCCACCGGCAGACTGAGCACCAGCGACGAGCCCGCCCGCGCCTACCTCCCCTTCGACCGCGACGCGCGGGGCTACGTCCCCGGTGAGGGCGGCGCGATCCTCATCACCGAGGACGCGGAGGCGGCCCGCGCCCGCGGCGCCCACATCTACGGCGAGATCGCCGGCTACGGCTCGACCGTCGACCCGAAGCCCGGCACCGGCCGCGAGCCGGGCCTGCGCCAGGCGATCCGGATCGCCCTCGCCGACGCCGGGGTGAGCGCCGCCGACATCGACGTGGTCTTCGCCGACGGTGCGGGCGACCCGGCCGGCGACCTCGTCGAGGCCACCGCGATCGGCTCCGTCTTCGGAGACCGGGCCGTCCCGGTGACCGTGCCCAAGACGATGACCGGACGCCTGTACTCGGGGGCCGCGTCGCTGGACCTCGCCGCCGCGTTCCTCTCCATCCGCGACGGCGTCATCCCGGCCACCGTGAACGTCGACCCGTGCACGGACTACCCGATCGACCTCGTCCTCGGCCAGCCGCGCCAGGCCGAGGTGCGGACCGCGCTGGTCCTGGCCCGCGGCAACGGCGGATTCAACTCCGCCATGGTCGTGCGCGCTGCCCAGTAGCGCCGCACACCGCCCCACCCACCACCGAAGAAAAGGACTCTCACCATGGCCAGCAAGGCGTTCACCCTCGACGAGCTCAAGCGCACCCTGCGGGAGGCCGCCGGTGTGACCGAGGGGGTCAACCTGGACAGCGACATCCTCGACACCGAGTTCGACGTGCTCGGCTACGAGTCCCTCGCGCTGCTGGAGACGGGCAGCCTCATCGAGCGCGAGTACGGCATCTCCCTGGACGAGGAGGCCGTGAACGACGCCACCACACCGCGCGCCTTCATCGACGTGGTCAACGCGCAGCTCGCCCCCGCCACGGCTGCCTGAAGGAGAGCGGACATGTCGCAGAACACCACCCCCAAGGTCGCCGTGATCACCGGTGCCACCAGCGGCATCGGTCTCGCCTCGGCGCGCCTGCTGGCCTCCCGGAACCACCAGGTCTTCATCGGCGCCCGCAGCGCCGACAACGTCGCCGCCACCGTCAAGGAGCTCCAGGCCGAGGGCCTGGACGTGGACGGCACGGTCGTCGACGTCCGCGACACCGCCTCCGTGGACGCGTTCGTCCAGGCGGCCGTCGACCGCTTCGGCACCGTCGATGTCGTCGTCAACAACGCCGGCCGGTCCGGCGGCGGCCCTACCGCCGACATCGCCGACGAGCTGTGGGACGACGTCATCGAGACCAACCTCAACAGCGTCTTCCGGGTCACCCGCGCCGCGCTGACCACCGGCGGTATGCGCGACAAGGACCGCGGCCGGATCATCAACATCGCCTCCACCGCGGGCAAGCAGGGCGTTGTCCTGGGGGCACCGTACTCGGCCTCCAAGCACGGTGTCGTCGGCTTCACCAAGGCGCTCGGCAACGAGCTCGCCCCGACCGGCATCACCGTCAACGCGGTCTGCCCCGGCTACGTCGAGACCCCGATGGCCCAGCGCGTGCGCCAGGGCTACGCCGCGGCCTACGACACCTCCGAGGACGCCATCCTCGAGAAGTTCCAGTCGAAGATCCCGCTCGGCCGCTACTCCACGCCCGAAGAGGTCGCCGGCCTCGTCGGCTACCTGGCCTCGGACACGGCCGCCTCCATCACCGCACAGGCGCTCAACGTCTGCGGCGGCCTGGGCAACTTCTAAGACGCGCCACGCACGCCCCGAGACACATACCGAGGAGAAAAGCCGTCATGACGACGCGTGAGGTCGAGCACGAGATCACCATCGACGCCCCCGCCGCAGCGGTCTACCGGCTGCTGGCGGACGTGACCAACTGGCCGCGCATCTTCCCGCCGACGATCCACGTCGAGCGGGTCGAGTCCGAGGGCAACGAGGAGCGGATCCGCATCTGGGCGACCGCCAACGGTGAGGCGAAGGACTGGACCTCGCGCCGTACCCTGGCCCCCGAAGCCCTGCGCATCACCTTCCGCCAGGAGATCCCCGCCCCGCCGGTCGCCGCCATGGGCGGCGCCTGGATCGTCGAACCGCTCGGCCAGGAGCAGTCCCGTGTCCGGCTGCTGCACGACTACCGGGCCATCGGCGACGACCCGCATGACCTGCTGTGGATCGAGCGGGCCGTGGACAAGAACAGCACCTCGGAGCTGGCCGCGCTCAAGACGAACGTCGAGCTCGCGCACGCCGCCGAGAGCGAGGAGCTGACCTTCTCCTTCGTCGACACCGTCCAGATCGCCGGCAGCGCGAAGGACGCCTTCGACTTCATCAAGGAGGCGGACCTGTGGGCCGAGCGGCTTCCGCACGTCGCCGTGGTCCGCCTCGCCGAGGACACCCCGGGCCTCCAGGAGCTGGAGATGGACACCCGCGCCAAGGACGGCTCGGTGCACACCACCAAGTCGTACCGGGTCGTCCACCCTCACCACAAGATCGCCTACAAGCAGGTCACGCTGCCCGCGCTGATGACCCTGCACACCGGCGAGTGGACCTTCGAGGAGAACGACGAGGGCCACGCCGCGTCCTCCCAGCACACGGTCACCATCAACACGGCCAGCATCGCGCGGATTCTCGGCCCCGAGGCCACCGTGGCCGACGCCCGCGCCTACGTGCACAGCGCGCTCTCCACCAACAGCAGCGCCACGCTGGCCCACGCCAAGGCCCACGCCGAGGCCCACGCCGAGGCCCACGCCGAGCAGAAGGCCGCCTGACCCATGGCCTCGGACCGTCTGGAGGCGGACGTCGTCGTCGTCGGGGCCGGTCCCGTCGGGCTCATGCTCGCCGGTGAACTGGCCCTCGGCGGCGCCGACGTGGTCGTCCTGGAGAAAAGGCGCGCCCCCAGCACGGAGTCGAGGGCTTCCACGCTGCACGCCCGGACCATGGAGATCCTCGACAGCCGCGGACTGCTCTGCGACCTCGGCACCCCGCCGAACGAGCCCGGCGGCCACTTCGGCGGTATTCCCCTGCCCCTCACCCTGCCCAGCCCCCACCCGGGCCAGTGGAAGGTGCCGCAGACCAAGACCGAGGGCGTACTGGAGGAGTGGGCGATCTCGCTGGGTGCCGACATCCGGTGCGGCCACGAGCTCACCTCCCTCTCGGAGACGGAGCAGTACGTCGGCGCCGAGGCCGAGGGCCGCGACGGAACCCTGTCCCTGCGCGCCCGCTACCTGGTGGCCTGCGACGGCGAGGACAGCACCGTACGGCTGCTGACCGGAGCGGCCTTCCCCGGCGAGGACGCGCGCCGGGAGCTGCTGCGGGCCGATGTCGAGGGCATCGAGGTGCCCAACCGGCGCTTCCAGCGCCTCGATCAGGGCCTGGCCATCGCCTGGCGCCGCGAGGACGGCGTCACCCGCGTGATGGTCCACGAGTTCGGCTCGCGGGCGCACCCGCGCACCGGTGAGGCCCGGTTCGAGGAGATCGCGGACGTCTGGAAGCGGGTCACCGGCGAGGACATCAGCGGCGGCACCCCGCTGTGGGTCAACTCCTTCGGCGACGCCTCCCGGCAGCTCACCGACTACCGGCACGGCCGCATCCTGTTCGCCGGCGACGCCGCGCACCGGCAGATGCCGATCGGCGGCCAGGCCCTCAACCTCGGCCTCCAGGACGCCTTCAACCTCGGCTGGAAGCTGGCGCTGCACCTGCGCGGCCCCGCCCCCGCCGGGCTGCTCGACACCTACCACACCGAGCGGCACGCGGTCGGCGGACGGGTCCTCGCCAACATCCGGGCCCAGGCGCTGATGCTGCTCGGCGGACCCGAGGTGGAGCCGCTGCGCTCCGTACTGGGCGAGCTGATCGTCCAGGAGGACGTACGCGCCCACCTCGCCGGCATGGTCAGCGGCCTCGACGTGCACTACGACGTCGCGGGCCCCGGACACCCGCTGGGGGGCCTGCGGCTGCCGGAGACGGTGCTGCTGGCCGGGGAGGGCACCGTCACCACCACCGAGCTGCTGCGCAAGGGGCACGGACTGCTGCTCGACCTGCGTGCGGGCGCCGGGCATCCGCTGCCCGACACCGCCGGGTGGAGCGACCGGGTGCGTGTGGTCGCGGCGCTGCCCGAGCAGGACAGCCCGCTGGAAGGAGCCGGCACCGTACTCGTGCGGCCGGACGGCCACGTCGCCTGGGCGGGGAGCGGCCACGCCGGACTCCGCCAGGCGCTGGAGCGCTGGTTCGGCCCCTCGCGCTGAGCGGCCGTCCACAGGCCCGCCCCGGCCGGCCCGCAGCCCCACCACCGCTGAACGCCACATGTCGTATCTCGAAACCCGAGGAAGGGAACACCATGGAAGGGACAGCGGTGGACACCGATGTCATCGTCGTCGGAGCCGGTCCGACCGGCCTGATGCTCGCCGGCGAACTGCGTCTGGGCGGGGCACGCGTCATCGTGACGGAGAAGCTGACCGATCCCGCCATGCAGTCGCGCGGCCTGGGCTTCACCGCCCGCACCATGGAGTCGTTCGACCAGCGTGGACTGCTGCCCCGCTGGGGGGAGCTCGAGACGATGCCGATGGGGCACTTCGGAGGCGTGCAGTTCGACTACACGGCGCTCCAGGACGCCCACTTCGGCGCCCGCGGCGTGCTCCAGTGGCGGACCGAGGAAGTCCTCGAGACGTGGGCGGGCGAGCTCGGCGCCGACATCCGGCGCGGATGGGAGTTCACGGGGCTGGCCGACGGGTTCCTGGACGGCGACGCCGCGGAGATCACCCTGAACACCCCGGAGGGGGAGCAGCGCCTGCGCGCCTCCTACCTCGTGGCGTGCGACGGCTCGCGCAGCACCCTGCGCCGGGCCGCCGGCTTCGACTTCCCCGGCACCCCCGCCACCCGGAAGATGTACGTCGCCGACGTGGTCGGCTGCGACCTGCGCCCGCGCTACCTCGGTGAGAAGCTGCCCAACGGCATGGTGATGGTGGGTCCGCTCGGTGACGGCGTTGACCGCATCATCGCCTGCCCGCACGGCACCCCGGCGAGCGACCGCGACGCGATCGTCCCCTTCGAGGAGGTCGCCGACGCCTGGGAGCACCTCACCGGCGAGGACATCCACGGCGGCAGCGCCAAGTGGGTGAGCTCCTTCACCGACGCCACGCGGCAGACCTCCGAGTACCGGCGGGGCCGGGTCCTGGTGGCCGGCGACGCCGCGCACATCCATCTCCCGGCCGGCGGTCAGGGGTTGAGCACCGGTGTCCAGGACGCGGTCAACCTCGGCTGGAAGCTGGCCTCCGTGGCCCGCGGCACGGCCCCGGACACGCTGCTCGACAGCTACCACGCCGAGCGGCACCCGGTCGGCAAGCGGCTGCTGATGAACACCCGCGCCCAGGGCACGGTCTTCCTGGGCGGCGAGCAGGCGGAGCCGCTGCGCCGGCTGTTCACCGAGCTCGTCCAGTACGACGAGGTCAAGCGGTACCTGGCGGGCGTCGTCAGCCACCTCGACATCCGCTACGACCTCGGCGAGGACACGGGCGACGCCAGCCACCCGCTGCTGGGCCGCCGGATGCCTCCGCGGCTGCTGGTCGGCGCGGACGGCGAGACCCGCATCACGCAGCTCCTGCACCCCGGGCGCGGTGTGCTTCTCGACCTGGCCGACGACGCCGGGCTGCGGGGCGCGGCGGCCGGCTGGAAGGGCCGGGTCGACGTGGCGACCGTCCACGTCAAGCCCGCCGACGGAGCCGACCCGCTGGAGGGCACCACGGCGCTTCTGGTTCGCCCCGACGGTTACGTGGCCTGGGCCGGCACCTCCGATGATCCGGCGGCGCAGGGCCTGGCGGCCACGCTCGAGCGGTGGTTCGGACCTGCCGGCTGACCCCCAGGGGGCACGCCCCTGCCCCGCCGGTACGCCGGCGGGGCAGGGGCGGCTCTTCGTGTGTACGGCCACGCGGCGGGCGTGGCGGGTACCGGGCCGGCGGGGACGACCGCAGTCCGCAAGCCGCAGACCGCAGAGAAAAGCCCCGGTTCCGCGTCGGGGGATTCGCGGAACCGGGGCTCGTCGGGTCGGGCCGGGGCCCGTGGCTCTACACCGGGGTGGCCTCGACGATCGAGACCGGGGAGCCGGTCGGCACCACGCGCTCCAGCTCGAAGCCGGCGCGGGCGAGCAGGTCTGCGTACTGCGTGGCCGTGCGCTCCTTGCCGCCCACCAGCAGCAGCAGCCACAGGTCGACGAGCTTGCCGGAGTGCGGGGCGTTCGGCTCGTCCTCCGGAATCACCATCTCGACCAGCAGCAGCTTGCCACCGGGCTTGATGGCGGCGCGGACGTTGCGCAGGATCTCCAGCACCCGGTCCTCGGGCCAGTCGTGCACGATGTGCTTGAGGACGTACGCGTCGCCGCCCTCGACGACCGCGTCGAACAGTCCGCCGGCGTGGGTGGTGCTGCGGTCCGCGACGCCCTGCCCGGCGAGGAATTCGGCCGCGCCGTTCCCCTCGACGCGGGGGTCGGAGAGAATTCCGCGGGTTTTCGGAGCGCTCTGCAAAATACCGGAGAGAAGCCCGCCTCGGCCGCCGCAGAAGTCCACGACGGTGCCGAACTGCGAGAAGTCGTACGAGGCGACGACGGGTGCGGTCTCGGTGTCCGACATGTTACCCATGCCCTTGATGAACACCTCGCCGTACTCCGGGTTCTGTTCCAGGTACTCGAAGGCGCCGACACCGCGCAGCTTCGGCAGGCTCGGCTCACCGGTGACCACGGAGTCCAGCAGGTGGCCCCAGTCCTCCCAGTGGATCGGGTGGCCCATCAGCACGGCGATGTCGCGCATGGTCAGGGGGTGGTCCGCGCGCAGCGCGTCGCCCATCGGGGTCAGCGCGTATGTGCCGTCCTGGTTGCCCTCGAAGATGTGGTGGCTGGCCAGAAGGCGCAGCAGCCGGTCCAGGCCCTCCTCGTTCGCGCCGACCCGCTCGGCGATCTCGAGGGGCTTCAGCGGCCCGTCCTGGAGCGTCTCGGCGATGCCCAGTCTGGCGGCGACGTGGATCGCCTGCGTGACCATGGAGCCCATGGTCAGCTCCAGCAGGGCGAAGGGAGCGAACTGGGCGGGCGGGGGCGCAGATGCGGGCATTCGGTTCCTCCATGGCAGCGATGAATTCTCTGTCCCAACCGCCGGAAGGGACCCGTTCCCCCATGGTAGGCAAACGTCTCGATACTCCCTGGAGGAGCACTCGAATTTCCCTGGCGCCGGGATTTCAGGTGTTCAACCGCGGATATTAGTCGGTTATGCACAGGCTATTTTTCGCCTATCTTGGCGCAGGTTTCACAACTGCTCCCGAAAAAGCGGGGAGCGCCGACGAGGGAGAGACATGTCGAGTTCACGCAGGTCCTGGAAGGCCCTTCTGGTGGCGGCCGCGGTCGGCATCGTCGTCACGCCGCTGGTCTCCGGCCCGGCCCAGGCCACCACGAGCGACGCCGTCATCGAGGTCGTCGCCACGGGGCTGAAGAACCCCCGCGGCATCACCACCCTGAACGACGGCACCGTGCTGGTGGCCGAGGCGGGCGAGGGCCAGGTGGGATGCGCCGTCGGCGCCCAGTGCGTGGGCACCACCGGCGCGGTCTACCGGGTCAAGGGCTCCGCCAAGGGCCGTGTCGCGACGGGCCTGGCCTCCGTCGCCGGGGGCGTCGCCGCCGGCACCCCGGTCATCGCCAGCGGCCCGGTCCTGGCCGTGCCAGACCCGTTCCTCGGCTACATCGTCCTCAGTGGCTTCGGCGGCAACCGCGACACCGCGGGCCGCCAGGCCCTCGGCGCCCACGCGAAGACGCTGGGCACCCTCTTCCGTACCCGCGACAGCAAGGTCCTCGCCGACCTCGTGGACCACGAGACCCGCCTGAACCCGGACGCCGGCGACCTCAACGCCAATCCGGCGGACTTCGTCCGCAGCGGCAGCAGCTACCTGATCACCGACGCGGCCGCCAACAACGTGGTCCGCGGTGGGCACGGCACGACCTCGACCGAGTACGTCCTGCCGAAGCACACCCTCCCGGGCGGCACCCTCGCCGAGAGCGTGCCGACCGGCATCGTCAGGAGCTCGAACGGCACCCTCTACATCGCCGACATGAGCGGCGGCAACCCGGGCGCCTCACGCATCTGGAAGGTCGAGCCGGGCCAGCAGCCCCAGGTCTTCGTCAGCGGCCTGACCAACGTCATCGACCTGGCCTTCGACCACAAGGGCGACCTGCTCGCCCTGTCCTACAGCACGTCCGCCCTGATGGGTGCGCCGTCGGCGGGCGCGCTGGTCGAGATCGACATCTCGACGAAGGCGACCACGCAGATCCCGACCGGTACGCAGCTCTTCCAGCCGACCGGCCTCGCGGTCGCCCCGTCCGGCACCGTGTACGTCACCAACAAGACGGTGGGCACCAACGGTGAGCTCGTGAAGGTGAACTACTGACCTCCGCGCCCACCGGAACACGCCCGACGGCCCCGCCGGTCCCGCCTTCCATCGAGGCCGCCTGGGGGCTGCGGGAGCGCCCGGCCAAAGGCCCGAAGCCCGGCCTGAGCCTGGAGCGGATCG
>NZ_JBEXSI010000108.1:0-11302 GCF_040613515.1 Streptomyces sp. NPDC006261 | reverse complement strand
TCCACCGTCAGGTCATCGGCGAAATGCCGGTCACCGGTCGCGTCGGGCACGTACTTCACACAGACAACGATCCTCAAGCTCACGCCGGCTCTCCTACTGCATCGTCATTTCTGGGCTGCCTTGTTGCACGCAGCATAGGCGCCTTACAGGGCCGTTACGGGTCGGGCCGACCAAGGCCCCGACCGATATTACTCACCAGTACACCCAGTCTCTCACCCCTGAGCAAGCGCTTGGCACTGTGACCTTGCCAACGGCGGAAACGTCCCTGCACCGCCCCGGCCGCTCGCCCTCAGTCTCGCAGAGCCGTGAACCGCCCCTGGTGGTAGACCAGCGGCCGTCCGGACCCCGACGGGTCGCCGGCCACGGCCTCGGCGATCACGATGCGGTGGTCGCCCGCCGGGATGCGGGCCACGACCCGGCAGACCAGCCAGGCGGGGACACCGGCGAGCAGCGGGACGCCCTCGGGGCCGCTGCTCCACTCGGTGGACGGGCCGAAGCGGTCGGCGCCGCTGCGCGCGAAGGTGGTGGCCAGCTCCTGCTGGTGCTCGCCGAGTATGTGGACGCCGACGTGCTCCGCCTCGGCCAGCACCGGCCAGCTGGAGGAGGCCGTCCCGATGCCGAAGGAGACCAGCGGGGGCTCGGCCGCGACGGAGTTGAGCGAGGTGGCGGTGAATCCGGCCGGCCGGTCCCCGGCGGCGGTGATCACCGCGACGCCCGCGGCGTGGCGGCGGAAGACGGAGCGCAGGAGGTCGGGCGACGCCGCGAGGGAGGGGGCGAGTTCGGATGAGGCCGTCATGGAGGTGTCCTTCTGCGGGAGAGGCATACGGGGCCGTGGTTGCTCAGGCACCCGGACAGCGCGCACTCGCGTGGCGTGCGAGGTCCACATGGCCCCGGCCGTGGAGAAGGAGTTGTGGCGGCATAGCGTCAGACTGACGATGCGTGGTGGGTGCAGTCAAGGGCGTTCCGCCATGTGGGAGATGCGTCACGGTCCGTCATAGGGCCCGCCCCAACGCCGCGACGACGTCGGCGGTCCGGGGCTGACCGGATGCTCGGCGGACCACCTCGCCCGCACTGTCGAGGACGAGCACGGTGGGCGTCTTCGTGATGTCGAGCTGCCGCACGAGCGTGAGATGCGCCTCGGCGTCGATCTCGATGTGCGCGACCCCGTCGACCATGGCGGCCACGTCGCCGAGCGTGCGGCGGGTGGCCCGGCACGGCTGGCAGAAGGCGCTGGAGAACTGGACGAGCGTCGCCCGCTCCCCCAGCTCCGCGCCGAGTTGGGCCGCGTCGAGCCGCTGCCCGGGTGTCCCGCCGTCCACTGTCGCCTCCTGATCAGAGCTCTTCGCAAAGAGTCAGCACCGGCCGGCCGCTGGACATTCCCGCAGCTTGGAGACGGCGCGCACGTGACGAGAATCTCGCCCCCCGGGCCCACCGGGACTGGCCACGGGCGCGCGCATGGGGCACCATCGCCACCATGCCGAAAACCTACGGCTGCGTAACTTCCGCCGGGAGAACCCTCCCCAGGCGCTGAAGAAGGGTCTTCTCCAGATGGCAGAACTCGTCTATCGACCGGTCGTCGGCGCCGCTCGCACTCTGTTCAAGGCGCTCGACCTGAAGATCGACACTCAGGGTTCGGAGCACATCCCGAAGACCGGTGGTGCGGTGCTGGTCAGCAACCACATCAGCTACCTCGACTTCATCTTCACCGGCCTGGGTGCTCTGCCGCAGAAGCGGCTCGTCCGCTTCATGGCGAAGGAATCGGTCTTCCGGCACAAGATCTCCGGCCCGCTGATGCGCGGGATGAAGCATATTCCGGTCGACCGGAACCAGGGCGAGGACGCGTACGCGCACGCGCTGCAGTCGCTGCGTTCCGGTGAGATCGTCGGCGTCTTCCCCGAGGCCACCATCTCGCAGTCGTTCACGCTGAAGAGCTTCAAGTCGGGTGCCGCGCGCCTCGCCCAGGAGGCCGGGGTCCCGCTGATCCCGATGGCGCTGTGGGGCACGCAGCGGATCTGGACCAAGGGGCGGCCGCGCAACTTCAAGCGCAGCCACATCCCGATCACCATCCGGGTGGGCGAGCCCGTGGAGGCGCCCGCCGACCAGTACGCGGGTGCGATCACCCGGCGGCTGCGGGAGCGCGTGCAGGAGCTGCTGGAGGCCGCCCAGCGGGCGTACCCGGTGCGCCCGAAGGACGCGAGTGACACATGGTGGGTACCGGCCCATCTCGGCGGTACGGCCCCCACCCCGGCGCAGGTACGCGAGCTCGGCTGACCGCATCCATCCCCTGAGCCCCCGGGTGCGTCTTCCCGGGGGCTCAGAGCTGTGCGGGGAGGTTCCGCCAGAGTTCCGCGCAGTCCCGGGCGTGCTGCAGCGCGTGGAGGATCTCCTCCGGCGGCGCGGCATGGACGGCCGGATAGTCCACCCCGCCCAGCTCCTCGCGTACCGTCCAGGCCAGCCGCTCGGCCCCGAGGGAGAACTGCGCGTCGACGCCCGGTTTGTTGCCCCGGGGGTCCACCCGGGCCCAGCGGTCGTGGCCGGGGAGCCGCAGCGCCACCAGGCCGTGCACCCCCGGGTTCGTCCCGTCGTCGCCGGTGAGCCGCTGGTAGCAGAGCCCGGCAGGGATGGCGCGGGCCCGGAGCAGCGCGGTGAGCGCGATGGACTTCGCGTAGCAGATGCCGTTGCGGGTGGCGAGGACGTCGGAGGCGCGCCAGGTGACGCGTGGATCGCCCGAGTCCGCGGAGTGCGCAACGGTGTCGCGTACGTACTCGAAGGCGGTACGGGCGTATGTGTATGCGTCGTCGGTCTCGCGCGTCAGGGCGGCCACCGCTCCCCTCACGACGGGATGCTCGTGGTCGATGACCTCGTCGGCGGCCAGATAGGCGGCGATGTCGGGATTCTGCTGGATCAGCTCCATGGCCCCGGAGCATACGAAGCGGCCGACCGGAGATCAATTGATTTCCGGTCGGCCGCATATTCATGCAATGCTCAACCGGCGTGCTACCGCGCCATTTCTTCCTTCAGTGCCTGGAGGAAGGCGTCGACGTCGTCCTCCCGGGTGTCGAACGCGCACATCCAGCGGACGTCACCGGCGGTCTCGTCCCAGAAGTAGAAGCGGAAGCGCTTCTGCAGCCGCTCGCTGACCGCGTGCGGCAGCCGGGCGAAGACGGCGTTGGCCTGGACCGGGTAGAGGATCTCCACGCCGTCGATCGCCCCGACGCCCTCGGCGAGCCGCCGGGCCATGGCGTTGGCGTGCCGGGCGTTGCGCAGCCACAGGTCCTTCGCGAGCAGCGCCTCCAGCTGGACGGAGACGAAGCGCATCTTGGAGGCGAGCTGCATGGAGAGCTTGCGCAGGTGCTTCATCGCCCGGACCGCGTCCGGGTTCAGCACGACGACGGCCTCGCCGAACAGGGCCCCGTTCTTCGTCCCGCCGAAGGACAGGACGTCGACGCCGACCGTGTTGGTGAACGTCCGCATCGGCACGTCCAGGGAGGCGGCCGCGTTGGCTATCCGGGCCCCGTCGAGGTGCACCTTCATGCCGCGCTCGTGGGCGTGGTCGCAGACGGCGCGGATCTCGTCGGGGGTGTAGACGGTGCCCAGCTCGGTGTTCTGGGTGATCGAGACGACCTGCGGCATGGCCCGGTGCTCGTCGTCCCAGCCGTACGCCTGCCGGTCGATGAGCTCGGGGGTGAGCTTGCCGTCCGGCGTGGGTACGGTGAGGAGCTTGAGGCCGCCCATCCGCTCGGGCGCGCCGCCCTCGTCCACGTTGATATGGGCGGACTCGGCGCAGATGACCGCGCCCCAGCGGTCGGTGAGCGCCTGGAGGGCGACCACGTTGGCTCCTGTGCCGTTGAAGACCGGGAAGGCCTCGGCGGTGGGGCCGAAGTGGCTGTGCATGACGCGCTGGAGGTGGCCGGTGTAGTCGTCCTCGCCGTAGGCGACCTGGTGGCCGCCGTTGGCGAGGGCGATGGCCGCGAGGACCTCGGGGTGCGCGCCCGCGTAGTTGTCGCTGGCGAAGCCGCGCACCTGCGGGTCGTGGTGACGTCGCGCGTCGGTCCTCACGTTTGCGGGGTCAGCCACAGGCGCTTTCCGTTCACTTCGGGGGCGGGCTTGTCCCAGACGCCGGCGATGGCCTCGGCCAGCTCCGTGACGTCCGTGAAGCCCGCGAACTTCGCATTCGGGCGCTCGGCGCGCATGGCGTCGTTCACCAATGCCTTGACCACCAGGATCGCAGCCGCCGCCGCGGGCCCGTCCTCGCCCCCCGCCTTACGGAAGGCGTCCCCGAGCGCGAGGGTCCAGGCCTCGGCCGCGGCCTTGGAGGCGGAGTAGGCGGCGTTGCCCGCGGTGGGCTTGCCGGCGCCGGCGGCGCTGATCAGCAGGTAGCGGCCCTTGTCGCTGCGCTGAAGGGGTTCCTGGAAGGCCAGCGAGGTGGACTGGACCGTGCGGATCAGCAGCTTCTCCAACGTGTCCCAGTCCGCGAGGCTGGTCTCCTGGAAGCTGGGGCTGCCGCGCCAGCCGCCGACGAGGTGGACCAGGCCGTCGATCCGGCCGAACTCGGCCTCGGTCCGCTTGGCCCAGTCCCGGGCGGCGTCGAGGTCGAACAGGTCGACGGTCTCCCCGGTGACGGTCGCACCGCCGTGGGCGTAGCGGGCGGCGTCCACCGCCTCGGCGAGCCCCTTGGGGTTGGCGTCGCAGCCGACGACGGTCGCACCGGCCTCCGCGAGCCGCAGCAGCGTCGCGCGGCCCGCGGGCCCCGCCGCTCCGGCGACCGCGACCACAGCACCTTCGAGCACGCCTGTCCCCTCGCCCTTGCCGATTCCGTTCATGGCCACCGCCTCCTCGGGAGATGCGTTCACGCGGCTGCCTGCTCGGCGCCCGCGGCGGTGATTCCCTGGGTGGAGGCAATCACGTGCTTCAGCTTCTTGGCGAGCGCCTCATAGAACATGCTCAGGGGAAACTCGTCCGCAAGCACGTCGTCGACGAGCTTGCGAGGGGGCTGAGTGAGGTCGAGGGCGTCGGGGCCCTTGGCCCAGGTGGACCCGGGGTGCGGGGCGAGGTACTCGGCGACCAGGTCGTAGGCGGCGAACCAGTGGACCAGCTTGGGGCGGTCGATGCCGTCGCGGTAGAGCTTCTCGATCTCCGCGCAGAGCTGGTTGGTGACCTGCGGGGCGAGCTCCCAGTCGATCTTCAGTGTGTTGTCGGTCCAGCGGACGACGTCGTGCTTGTGGAGGTAGGCGAAGAGCAGCTGTCCGCCGAGGCCGTCGTAGTTGCGGACGCGCTCGCCGGTGACCGGGAAGCGGAACATCCGGTCGAAGAGGACCGCGTACTGGACGTCGCGGCCGTGGGCGTTGCCCTCGGCCTCCAGCTTCACGGCCTCCTTGAAGGCGGTGAGGTCGCAGCGCAGCTCCTCCAGGCCGTACATCCAGAACGGCTGGCGCTGCTTGATCATGAACGGGTCGAACGGCAGGTCGCCGTGGCTGTGGGTGCGGTCGTGGACCATGTCCCACAGGACGAAGGCCTGCTCGCAGCGCTGCTGGTCGCCGATCATCTCGCGGATGTCCTCGGGCAGCTCCAGGCCGAGCAGCTCGACGGAGGCCTCGGTGACGCGACGGAAGCGGGCGGCCTCACGGTCGCAGAAGATGCCGCCCCAGGTGAAGCGCTCGGGTGCCTCGCGCACGGCGATGGTCTCCGGGAAGAGCACCGCGGAATTGGTGTCGTAACCGGCGGTGAAGTCCTCGAAGGTGATCCCGCAGAAGAGCGGGTTGTCGTAGCGGGTGGCTTCGAGGTCGGCGAGCCACTGCGGCCAGACCATCTTCAGCACGACGGCTTCGAGGTTGCGGTCCGGGTTGCCGTTCTGCGTGTACATCGCGAAGACGACCAGGTGCTGGAGGCCGTCGACGCGGTTCTGCGCGGGCTGGAAGGCGAGCAGCGAGTCCAGGAAGTCGGGTACGCGGAAGCCGTCGGCGGCCCAGCGGCGCAGGTCGGTGACGAGCGCACGGTGGTAGGCGGCGTCATGCGGCAGCAGCGGGGAGAGCTCCTCCACCGCGCCGATCACCCGCTCGACGACGCGTTCGACGGTCGCCGGGGACGGGGCGCCCTCGGCGTCGAAGTCGATGGAGCCGTCCTTGGCCTGCCAGGGGCGGATCTCCTCGACGGCGTCCCTGAGCGCGGGCCACGCCGGGTGCTCGACCACCCGCGGGGCAGTAGCTATCGCGCCGTCGGCGGCATCGTGCACAAGAATTTCCGTCATAACACTTCCTCCACGGGAGAACCTCGCGTGGAGCCACCGTAGCCGCGCAGGGTTACTTCACACAAGTGAAGCCCTGAAAATTATCCTGCCGACCCCCTATGGTCACCGCTGTTTTTCCTGTCGTATGCCGGGTAGGCGCACAGTTCCGTCAGTCCTTGCTCCGTCCGGCTCACCGGTTCCGCACGGCGGCAGACATCCGCGGCCCCGGCCGTTACCCTCACCGGTGCCGTCATGCCCGATCTCCGTCCGTATCTCCGTGCGGGCAGGAGCAGTTGGCGGACAGCCACCGACGGAAACGAGGTCGCCTTGTCCTTTCTCACCCTGGGTCATCGTGGAGTGATGGGCGTCGAGCCCGAGAACACCCTGCGCTCCTTCGTCCGCGCGGAGGAGGCGGGGATGGACGCCATCGAGCTGGACCTCCACCTCAGCAAGGACGGCGCGCTCGCCGTGATGCACGACGCCGTCGTGGACCGTACGACCGACGGCACCGGGCCGATCGCGGGCAAGACCCTGGCGGAGCTGCGCGAGCTCGACGCCGGGAAGGGTGAGCGGGTGCCGGTCTTCGAGGAGGTCCTGGACGCGGTGAAGGCCCCGCTCCAGGCCGAGATCAAGGACGTGGCGGCGGCCCGGGCGCTGGCGGAGGTGATCCTGGCCCGCGATCTGGTGGGACGGGTGGAGGTCTCCTCGTTCCATGACGAGGCCGTGACCGAGATCGCCCGGCTCGTGCCGGGGGTACGGACAGTCCTCATCGCCAGCCGCTGGAGGGGGGACATCGTGGACCGGGCGAAGGCGGCGGGCGCGGCGACGCTGGCGCTGAACATCCGCCGGCTCACGCTGGAGGTCGTGGAGCAGGCTCACGCGGAGAGCGTCAAGGTGATCGGCTGGGTGGTGAACACCCAGGACCACCTGCGCCTCGCCCGGGCGCTGAACCTGGACGGTGCGACCACGGACTTCCCGGAGATCCGCCGCACGGGCCGCTTCACCGCGTGAAACCTCCGTGGTGCGCGCCTAGAGGACTGATGAAGATCTTGTTGAGGGGCTGCCCGGCCGGAGGCTGGGCAGCCCCTCCGGCTACGCGGTGGCCGTGGTGAGGTGCCAGGTGTCGTTGGTTCGGGTGAGTCCGAGGTTGATCAGTCGGCGGAGGTTGAGGGCGGCGACTCGGGTGTGGAGCCAGGCGTTACTGGCGATGCTTCCTCGGCTCCGGGCCGCAGGGTGACTGCGGTGCATCATCCGGTCTCCGGCCCGATGGGGCGGCCGACCGTCTGGTCTCGGCGGCAGTTGATCGACGGTATGCGGTTTCGGGTCCGGACCGGTGTTCCGTGGCGGGACGTGCCCGTCGGGTACGGGCCGTGGGGCCGGATCTACGACTTGTTCCGTCGCTGGCAGCGGGACGGGACCTGGCACCCGGAGGACGGGAGAGACCACACCGCAGGCCGTCATCGGTCCCCCCCCCCCCCTTCGTCCGCGGCAGGTCCCGTCAGGTGAGGGTCCAGCGCTGGTTGCTGCTGTTCGAGCAGGAGTAGAGCTGGATCTGGGTGCCGTTGGCGGTGCCGGTCCCGACGGCGTCGAGGCAGAGGCCGGACTGGACCCCGACGATGGATCCGTTGGAGTTGACGCGCCACTTCTGGTTGTCGCCGCCCCAGCAGCTGTAGATCTGGACCTTGCTGCCGTTGCTCGTGCCGGCGGCGTCCAGGCATTTGTCGCCGTAGACCCGGAACTCACCCGAGGCGGTGGCCACCCACTTCTGGTTGGTGCCGCTGCCGCAGTCCCACAGCTGCAGCTGGGTGCCGTCGTTGGTGCCGGCGTTGGGCACATCCAGACAGCGGCTCGAACCGACGCCCTTGATCTGTCCGGAACCCGCCGGGGGCTCAGTTGTGCCGCCGGCATTGAGTGCGTTGAGGACGGCGGAGTAGGCGGCCTTCTTGCTGCCGTCGTTGTTGAACAGCAACGGTGTGTGCTCCGCTCGCCAGGAGTCGCTGTCGCGCACACCCCAGACGGTGACACCGAGGCAGCGCTCGACGGCCAGGCAGTCGTTGGTCACGTTGGCGTAGGTCGTGGGCGAGGCGCCCTGGATGTCCAGCTCGGTGACGGCCACGTCGACGCCGAGGGCGGCGAAGTTCTGCAGCGTGGTGCGGAAGTTGCTGTTGTAGGGGCTGCCGCTGTTGAAGTGCGCCTGGAAGCCGACGCAGTCAATCGGCACGCCGCGCTGCTTGAAGTCCCGGACCATGGAGTACATGGCCTGGGTCTTGGCCCAGGTCCAGTTCTCGACGTTGTAGTCGTTGTAGCAGAGCTTGGCGGACGGGTCGGCGGCGCGCGCGGTGCGGAAGGCGAGCTCGATCCAGTCGTTGCCGCTGCGCTGCAGGTTGGAGTCGCGTCGGGCTCCCGAACTTCCGTCGGCGAAGGCCTCGTTCACGACGTCCCACTGGACGATCTTGCCCTTGTAGTGGGCCATCACGCCGTTGATGTGGCCGATCATCGCCTGGCGCAGATCGTTGCCGCTGAGGCTCTGCATCCAGCCGGGCTGCTGGGAGTGCCAGGCGAGGGTGTGGCCACGCACCTCCTTGCCGTTCTGCACGGCCCAGTTGTAGACGCGGTCGGCGGAGCTGAAGTTGAACTGCCCTCGTTGCGGTTCGGTGGCGTCGATTTTCATCTCGTTCTCGGCCGTCACCATGTTGAACTCACGGTTCGCGATCGACGTGTACGTCGAGTCGCCCAGCCTGCCCGAGGCGATGGCCGTGCCGAAGTAGCGGCCGCTCTGCGCCGCCGCGGCGCCCAGCGTGCTCTCGGCGGCGTGTGCTTCCGGTGGCGCGACCAGCGCGGCGGACGCACCGAGGACGCCGACGACCAGCGCCAGCAGCAGGCTGCGAGTTTTCCGGCGGACAGCGGGCCTGGGAAGGGCGTAGGAGCCCATGACTGTGCCTCCAAGGGGGAAATCACGAATGGACTGATGCGGTGCGCGGATCTGTCGTGCAGCACGGAAGGCCGAGGCCGACGTTCGGTATCTCGGACCACGGGCAGTTCCTCAGACAGGGATGATTGAGGCATCGGTGATGGGCCGTCAATACTTCCTGCAGAGGAAGTTTCGATTGCCTATCCGAAACTTTCCGGACGCGGGCGAGACGGACCGCAGCCCCTGCGCCGGCGACGGCAATCGTCGTAGAGCCGAGGTCGGGGCGAGTGCACGGACACTGCTTGCTCGGCCTTCCTGCTCCACACATGCGACTTGGCCGGCGAACTGGGTTCGCGCGCACTCAGCCGAGGCCCGGTCGGCGCGATCGTGCGTCAGGCCCGAAGGAGGGTGCTGTTATGGACAAAGCAGTGGCAAGCCTTGACCGGAGAACCTCGCATCCCTAGCTTGTGGCGTCAAAGCTTTCGGGAATTCTCGAAAGTTTCGAAACCGTCCTGGGACCCCCGGCACTTCCGCTCCGCTGTTCACCAGAGTCACCTCAACCCAGCTCCTAGGAGGCGCAGCTCATGCTGTATCGCCACTCGGCCCCGGCCTGGCCAAGACGCCTGCTCGCGCTCCTTGCACCCTTGTTGCTCGTGGCCACCTTCCTCGGCGCCCAGCCCGCCGAAGCGGCGACCGTGGACCCCAACGCCTCGTACGTGCTGGTCAATCGCAACAGCGGCAAGGCCCTGGACCTCTACAACATGGCGACCGCCGACGGCGCCCGCATCACTCAGTGGACCAGGAACGATCAGAGCCAGCAGCAGTGGCAGTTCGTCGATTCCGGGGGCGGCTACTACCGCATCAAGTCCCGCCACTCGGGCAAGGTGCTGGACGTCTACAACTGGTCCACCGCGAACGGCGGATCGATCGTCCAGTGGACTGACCTGAACGCCGCCAACCAGCAATGGCGGCTGGCCGACAGCCCGGATGGCTACGTACGGTTCATCTCGCGCCACAGCGGCAAGGCCCTCGAGGTGCAAGGTGCCTCGACCGCCGACAACGCGAACACCGTCCAGTACGACGACTGGGGCGGCACCAACCAGCAGTGGCAGCTCGTCAAGGTCGGCGGCGGCAGCACCGGCCCATGCGATCTACCGGGGACATACCGCTGGGCATCATCGGGCCCGTTGGCACAGCCCAGGCCGGGATGGGTGTCGTTGAAGGACTTCACCGTCGTCCCCTACCAGGGCAAACAGCTCGTCTACGCGACGACGCACGACACGGGCACGAGGTGGGGTTCGATGAACTTCAACCTGTTCTCCGGTTGGTCGGAGATGGCCTCGGCCGGCCAGAACGCGATGTCGGCTTCCACCGTCGCGCCTACGCTCTTCTACTTCGCGCCGAAGAACATCTGGGTGCTCGCCTACCAGTGGGGCGGGTCCGCCTTCTCCTACCGGACGTCGAGCGATCCCACCAACCCGAACGGCTGGTCATCCCCGCAGGTGCTCTTCTCCGGAAGCATCCCCGACTCCGGAACAGGACCCATCGACCAGACGCTCATCGGTGACGGGACGAACATGTACCTGTTCTTCGCCGGCGACAACGGCAAGATCTACCGGGCCAGTATGCCGATCGGGAACTTCCCGGGCAGCTTCGGTACGACCTCGACAGTGATCATGAGCGATACGACGAACAACCTGTTCGAAGCCCCGCAGGTCTACAAGCTGCAGGGCCAGAACCGCTACCTCATGATCGTCGAGGCGATCGGCTCGCAGGGCCGCTACTTCCGCTCGTTCACGGCAACCAGTCTGAACGGCGCGTGGACGCCCCAGGCCGCGACCGAGAGCAATCCCTTCGCCGGCAAGGCCAACAGCGGCGCCACCTGGACCAACGACATCAGTCACGGCGAACTGGTCCGCTCGAGCCCCGACCAGACCATGACCGTCGATCCCTGCAATCTGCAGTTGCTCTACCAGGGGCGCAGCCCCGACTCCGGCGGCGACTACGGCCTCCTGCCCTACCGTCCTGGTCTGCTGACACTGCAGCGCTGACGATGTGACACGTGTCCGGCCCCGGTACGGGGCCCTCGTGGCGGGCTCGGCGCCGAGCACCTGGGCGGTGGCCTTGGTGCCCATGAGCAGCTTGACCAGGTACTTCATCTGCGC
>NZ_JBEXSI010000107.1:0-11746 GCF_040613515.1 Streptomyces sp. NPDC006261 | reverse complement strand
GCTCGGCTCCTGGGAGGACCGGCACCGGGGTCTCCTGTTCGTGAGGTGAGACGGGGGCGGGGGCGCGCACCGGGGCCCCGGCCGCCGCGTCCCCCGAACCGCCGGAGAAGCCGGAGAAATAGGCGTACAGCGGACGAAGAAGAGCCCCGGGGACGGTCGGTCGTCCTCGGGGCTCTTCTCGTATGAGGGGTGGTGCGGGTGACTACTCGGCGAGTACGGCCTCGGCGTCGAGGGTCACACCGACCGCCTGGATCACCGAGGCGACCTTGACGGCCTCCTGGATGGTCTCGCGGTCCACGCCGGCCTTGCGGAGCACCTGCTCGTGGGAGTCCAGGCACTGGCCGCAGCCGTTGATCGCGGAGACGGCGAGTGACCACAGCTCGAAGTCGACCTTCTCCACGCCCGGGTTGCCGATGACGTTCATCCGCAGGCCCGCGCGGAGCGTGCCGTACTCCGGGTCCGACAGCAGGTGCCGGGTCCGGTAGAAGACGTTGTTCATCGCCATGACCGCGGCAGCCGACTTCGCCGCGGTGTACGCCTCGGGCGAGAGGTTGGCCTTCGCCTCGGGCTCCAGCTCGCGCAGCACCCGCGGCGAACGCGAGGCTATCGCGCAGGCCAGCACGGTGCCCCACAGCTGCTGCTTCGGGAGGTCGCTGTTGCCGATGACCGAACCGAGGTTCAGCTTCAGGTCCTTGGCGAAGTCCGGTATGGCGGACTTGAGTTCATCGAGAGCCATCGGTATCAGCTCACTCGCCCGAGAGGAGCGCGACCGGGTCGAGGGTGTTCTCGCCCTTGGTCCAGTTGCACGGGCAGAGCTCGTCGGTCTGCAGGGCGTCGAGGACCCGCAGGACCTCCTTGGGGTTACGGCCCACGGAACCGGCGGTCACCATCGTGAACTGGATCTCGTTGTTCTGGTCGACGATGAAGACGGCGCGCTGCGCGAAGCCGTCCTCGCCCTCGATGCCGAGGTCACTCATGAGCTCGTGCTTCGAGTCGGCCAGCATCGGGAAGGGCAGGTCGGTCAGGTCCGGGTGGTCCTTGCGCCAGGCGTGGTGCACGAACTCGGAGTCACCGGAGAAGCCGAGGACCTGGGCGTCCCGGTCGGCGAACTCCTCGTTCAGCTTGCCGAAGGCGGCGATCTCGGTGGGGCACACGAAGGTGAAGTCCTTCGGCCACGCGAAGACGATCTTCCACTTTCCCTCGTAGGTCTTGTGGTTGATCTGCTCGAACTCCTTGCCGCTCTCCAGCGAAACACAAGCAGTCAGGTCGAACTCGGGGAACTTGTCACCGACAGTGAGCACGCGCTCTCCTTGCAGCGTTAGGAAATCCCCTTTGCGGAGGTTTCCTGGGGGTTGGACGAGATCCACCTTGGCACAGAGTGCATTGATCAGGGAAATAGCTACACTCGGTCGTGATGATCGGAGGTGCCTATCAGTGGGCCAGGGAAAACCGGGCATACGCCCTCATAAGTCGGCCAAGCAGTCCGCCAGGCAGCCCAGCCTGTCGCAGCTCCGCGCCTTCGCGGCGGTGGCGGAACATCTGCACTTCCGGGACGCGGCGGCAGCAATCGGGATGAGTCAGCCGGCACTCTCCGGAGCCGTCTCCGCCCTGGAGGAGGCACTGGGTGTCCAGCTCATCGAGCGTACGACGCGCAAAGTGCTGCTCTCGCCCGCGGGGGAGCGGCTCGCGGCGCGGACCGGCGTCGTGCTGGAGGCCGTCGCGGCGCTGATGGAGGAGGCGGAGGCCGCCCGGGCGCCGTTCACCGGGGTGCTCCGGCTCGGCGTGATCCCGACCGTCGCCCCGTATCTGCTGCCCACCGTGCTCCGGCTGGTCCACGACCGCTACCCGGACCTCGACCTCCAGGTCCATGAGGAGCAGACCTCCTCCCTGCTGGAGGGGCTCGCCGCCGGACGCCTGGACCTGCTGCTCCTCGCCGTGCCGCTCGGGGTCCCCGGAGTGAGCGAGATCCCGCTCTTCGACGAGGACTTCGTGCTGGTCATGGAGCAGGACCACTGGCTCGGCGGCCGCGCCGACATCCCTCGCGACGCGCTGCGGGAGCTGCCGCTGCTCCTCCTGGACGAGGGCCACTGCCTGCGCGACCAGGCCCTCGACATCTGCCGGGAGGCGGGGCGTACGGAGGGGGCGCCGGTCACCACGACCGCCGCCGGGCTCTCCACCCTCGTCCAGCTGGTCGCGGGCGGGCTCGGGGTGACCCTGCTGCCGCGCACCGCGGTGACGGTGGAGACCGCGCGCAACGACGCCCTGGCCACCGGGTACTTCGCCCATCCGGCCCCCACCCGGCGGGTGGCGCTGGCGATGCGGACCGGGTCGGCGCGGGTCGGCGAGTTCGAGGAGTTCGCCGCCGCGCTGCGCGGGGCGATGACGCCGCTCCCGGTGCGCGTGGTGGACGTTGCTGTCGCTTGAACGCGTGCGGGTGCGGCCGGACTTCGGCCCGGCCGCACCCGGACGGTGCCTGCTCCGCTACTCGGTCCGCAGCCCGTCCGGCCGCATCAGCCGCCACAGCGAGGGCAGCGACAACGCCGTCACCAGCAGGATCAGGCCCGCCCCGGCCCCGGTCAGCGGCAGGAACAGCCACCAGTCGGAGACGCTCTCGTCGATCATCCAGGCGAGCGTCGCGCCGAGTCCCAGCCCGCCCGCGACCGCCACCGCGAGGCCGAGGACCACGGGGACGGCGGTCTGCCACAGGACCGACCAGCTCAGAGTCGTACGCCGGGTGCCGAAGGCGACCAGCACCGACAGCAGCCGCCGGCGCTCGCGCAGCTGCTCCAGCTGGGAGACCAGCATCGAGGCGGCGATCAGCAGCAGCACCACACTCGCCCCGACCTGGAGGCCGGTCCGGATGCTGGCGTACTGCCGGTCGCGCTCCACCGAGTCGAGGGTGACGAAGCGCATGCCGGGATCGATCCGGGCCGCCGTGTTGCGCACGTGCTCGGCGACGTCCGGCACGCTCCGGTCGACCCGGATCTGGGCGGTGATCTGCGCGCCGGGCAGTGTGCCCGCGTCGATGGCTCCGGTGGTCGCCATGATCCCGTAGTGCATGTCGCCCATCGGGTCGGTGCGCCCCTCCACGGTCGGGGAGTCGGCGGGCAGCGTCCACCGCAGCGGCTTGCCGCCCCCTGAGCCCACCTCGACCACCTCGCCCTTGCGGGCGGCCTGGTCGACCCAGCCGGACATGTCCTTGTCGCCCGGCGGGTGGACGACGAAGGTGTCACCGTCCTCGCAGCCGCTGATCCGGGCCAGTTCGCGCAGGGTGGCACAGGTGCCGATGGTGAGGGAGGTGGTGGGCGGGATGTCGTCCTCGGCGTAGACACCCGGCTTGGACGCGTACGCCTGGACCGAGCCGATGACCGCCTCCACACCCTTGGTGGCGCGGAACTGCTCGATGGCCGAGGTGGCCGCCTCACCCGTGACGTCCTCGGAGTACGCGGCGAACTGGGCCCGCGAGGGGTCCTGGCCCGTCACCCGGTTGAAGTCGGCGTTCATCGCGGCGAACAGCATCTGCAGGGCGATCGCCCCAGCCACCGCCACCGTGACCCCGCTGACCGCGCGGGACGCGGCCCCGCTGCTCAACTGGAGTCTGCGGGTGGCGAGCTGCCAGGGAACCGGGCCGCCGCGCAGCCTGTCCACGCACGCCTCGACCAGCCACGGCAGCAGCAGGGCGAGCCCGACCAGCACCAGCACGGCACCGGTCGCGATGAAGTAGGGGTTCACGGGCGCGTACGTGTACGCGTCGATCCGGCCCGTGAAGCCGAGCACGGCCAGACCCGCGGCCGGCATCAGCAGGCGCCACCAGAGCCGGCGGCCCCGGTCGCGGCCGCGGCGTACGACGCCGAGCGGCTCGATCACCACGGAGCGCATCGCGACCAGCGTGACGAGCACGGCGGTGAGCGGCACCGCGACGGTGATCAGCGCGGCGAGCAGGGGATCGGGCACCAGGTCCGACGGGAACGCGCTGACGTCCCAGATCTCCACCGAGCTGACGAACTGCCGCCCCCCGAGGAAGAACACCAGCCCGATCAGCAGCCCGAGGACCGCGCCGAACAGCGCCTCCCCGGCGGCGATGCGCCGGGTCGAGCGGATGTCGGCGCCGACCAGGCGCAGTGCGGCGAGCCTGCGGTCGCGCCGGTCGCCGCCGAAGCGCACGGCGGTGGCGATGAAGATCGCGACCGGCACCAGCAGCACGACGCAGACCATGACGGTCAGCACGATCAGCAGCGGCGGGAGCGGATCGGCCTCGCGGGGGTCCCCGTACCCGGCGATCCGGTGGCCGCCCGAGGCGGGCGTCAGGGTGTCGCTGCCCGCGTAGTAGAGGAGTTCGCCGGGCGAGCGCAGCCCGGCGTCTCGAATCGTGCCGGTGATCTCGTACGGCAGCCGCTCGCGCAGCAGTTCGTTCCCGGGGGCGGCGAGCAGCTCCTTCAGCGCGGGGGAGACAGCCATCTCGTCCGCCCCGGGGAAGCGGTCGAGGCCCGGCGGGCGGACGGGCGCCGCACCGTCGGCGCGCATCAGATATCCCTCGATGGTCCGGTCGTGGTACTCGGTGGTCGTGTTGATCCGCAGCACCGAGATGTCCGACTTCACGGCGTCGGCGTCGGGTGAGTCGGAGATCCGCGCCTGGCTGCGGGCCTGGTCCCGGCCGGAGCGTTCGTCGAGCATGTGGGGTACGGAGGAGGCGAGCAGCAGCAGCGCGACCCCGAGGCCGACGCCGACCGCCGTCAGCAGCGTGCGGATCCAGCCCTCGCGGCCCCCGGCGGCGGCGAACCGGATGCCGAGGCCGAGGTCCCGGAGGGTGGCCGCGCCGCGCGCGGGCGGCTTCGGGCGGTCCTGTCCGGCGGCCGGGGCGGTAGGGGAGTCGAGCAGCGTCATACGGCGTGCTCCAGGTCGCGGGCCCGGCCGTCGCGCACGGTGACGTCGCGGTCGGAGTAGGCGGCGACCCGGGCCTCGTGGGTGACCAGGACGACCGCGACGTTGGACGAGCGGGCGGCCTCGGTGAGCAGCTCCATCACCCGCTCGCCGTTCAGGGAGTCCAGGGCGCCGGTCGGCTCGTCCGCGAAGATCACCTTCGGGGAGGCCGCCAGGGCACGGGCCACGGCGACGCGCTGGCCCTGGCCGCCGGAGATCTCGCCGGGGCGCTTGGAACCGAGGTCGTCGACCTCCAGGCGCTCCATCCACTCCCGGGCGGTGCGCTCGGCGGCCTTGCGCTTCGCCCCGCTGAGCCGCATCGGCAGCGCCACGTTCTCCACGCAGGTCAGCTCCGGCACGAGCTGGCCGAACTGGAAGACGAAGCCGAAGTCGCTGCGGCGCAGGGCGCTGCGCTCGGCGTCCGACATCGCGGAGAGCTCGCGGCCCGCGTAGGTGATCGTGCCGGAGTCCGGGGTGATGATCCCGGCCAGACAGTGCAGCAGGGTCGACTTGCCGGAGCCGGAGGGGCCCATCACGGCGACGACTTCGCCGGGGTGCACGGAGAACGAGGCACCGTCCAGGGCGGGCGTCGCGCCGTAGGTCTTGCGCAGGTCGTGCGCGGAGAGCAGGGAACCGTCGGGAATCACGGGGCCACCACCTTGGCGAGCTGGCCGAGGCGGGCGGCGGTCAGTTCCAGCCAGCGCAGATCGGCTTCCAGGTGGAACAGGGCGTGGTCGCAGATCAGCTGGTCGGCGAGGTCCCCCTTGCGCTTGCGGTCGGTGAGGACGCGCATCATCCGCAGGTGCTCCGAGCGCTGGGAGTCCAGCAGGTCGGAGGCGCTGCGGTCGGTGAGGAGCGCGAGGACGACCTTGGTGTAGAGCGTCGACTGGAGGTACGGCTCCGGCTTCTCGGGCTGCGTGAGCCAGCGCGAGACATCGGTGATCCCGGCGTCCGTGATGGCGTACCGCTTGCGTTCGGGCCCCCCTTCGCTCTCGACGCCGTCGACCTCGACGAGTCCGTTCTTCAGGAGCCGCGACATCGTCGAGTAGACCTGGCCGTAGTGGAGCGGGCGGTCCTGGCCGAACTTCTCGTCGAAGGTCCGCTTCAGGTCGTAGCCGTGGCGGGGGCCGGACTCCAGGAGTCCGAGGAGGGTGTGACCGATAGACATGGGAAGCACTGTACACGTGGTGTATACCCGGGGTGTATACGCGTCCGGAAGATGCTCCTCGGCCTGTGAGGCTCTCTAGGTGTCGGCTCCGGGCTGCGCCTCCGGTTCCTCCGGGGGCCGCTTCGGTGGCCGGCCCCGGCGGGCGATCGGCGCCGCCGACCCCGGCAGCCGCCCCGCCTCCTTCAGTGCCCGGCGCAGCAGGAACTCGATCTGCGCGTTGGCGCTGCGCAGTTCGTCGGAGGCCCAGCGGGCCAGTGCGTCGTGCACCGCGGGGTCCAGCCGCAGCAGCACCTGTTTGCGCTGCTGCGGCCGGGAGGCCGGTGTCCGCCGGTCAGGCGTCTGGTCGGTCACTGGTAGAGGCTGCCCGTGTTGAGGACCGGCTGGGCCGCACGGTCACCGCACAGCACCACCATCAGATTGCTGACCATGGCCGCCTTCCGCTCGGAGTCCAGCTCCACGATGCCCTGCTCGGCGATCCGGTCCAGGGCCATCTCGACCATGCCCACCGCACCCTCGACGATCTGCTTGCGGGCGGCGACGACCGCGCCGGCCTGCTGGCGCTGCAGCATGGCGGAGGCGATCTCGGGGGCGTACGCGAGGTGGCTGAAGCGGGACTCGATGATCAGGACGCCCGCGGCCTTCACCCGGGCCGTCAGCTCGACGGCCAGCTTCTCGGTGATCTCCTCCGCGTTGCCGCGCAGCGAGAGGCCGTCCTCGTCGTGGGCGTCGTAGGGGTACTCGATCGCGATGTGCCGGACCGCCGCCTCGGTCTGGGTGGCGACGAACTCCAGGAAGTCGTCGACCTCGAAGAGGGCCTGGGCGGTGTCCTCGACCTTCCAGACGACGATCGCGGCCAGTTCGATCGGGTTGCCGTAGGCGTCGTTGACCTTGAGGACGGCGGTCTCGTGGTTGCGGATCCGGGTGGAGATCTTCTGGCTGGAGGTCAGCGGGTTGATCCAGCGCAGCCCGTCGGCGCGGATGGTGCCGACGTACCGGCCGAAGAGCTGTATCACCCGGGCCTCGCCCGGAGCGACCATCTTCACACCGCTCATGCAGAAGAACGAGGTGAGGGCGAGAAGCGGTCCGAGGATGAGGGAGGTGACGCCGACGGCGGTGGCGCCACCCCCGTTGATCACGGCGCCGCCGATGACGAGGCCGACCCCCGCCAGCACGCCGAGCACCGTCAGCAGCAGCCCCAGGCCGCCCGGGATCGAATGCGCGGTGACCTCCGTGACCTGCGGCTCGGGCATGTCGGGGGCGTCGATGTCGAGTGCGGCCGCCGAAGCGTCCGGGCCGTGGCCGTCGTGCTGTCCGGTCATGGGATCCCCCGTTCCGTGCGGCTCGCGCCGCGCTATCAATGTGATGTCACATTAATGGTTCTCGCAACCTTGTGCACCCCTGGGGAGTCGGTTCCCTGGGGAACGGGTGCTGATTGTCACGTCCGGAAAAGACTGGATCGCTTGCCTTTCGTCTCTGCCGACGGTGTTAGCTGGCAGGTCTGAACGGAATCGGGTGAACCGAGCGAGCCGGTCGAGCAGAGAAGCGGGAGCAACACAGCAATGGGTCGAGCGGATGCGCGACGAGCTCAGGCGCGAGGATCGCGCCGGGCTGCGAAGAGCGGCGGCATACGCAGACTCTTCACGTGGAAGAAGCTGCTGGGTACGTTCTTCGGGATCGTCCTGCTGGGCATGGGCGCCTTCGGCGCGCTCTACCTGTACGTCGACGTGCCCGCCCCCAACGTGCTGGCCGAGCGGCAGAGCAACGTCTACCAGTACAGCGACGGCACCGTGCTCGCCCGGTCCGACAGCGGCGTCAACCGGCAGATCGTCGACCTGGCCCAGGTGCCCAAGGAGGTGCAGCACACCTTCGTCGCCGCGGAGAACAAGACCTTCTACGAGGACAACGGCATCGACCTCAAGGGCACGACCCGCGCTCTGCTGAACACGGTCAGCGGCAAGGGCAAGCAGGGCGGCTCGACCATCACCCAGCAGTACGTGAAGAACTTCTACCTGACGCAGGACCCGACGATCACCCGCAAGCTCGAGGAGCTGGTGATCTCGCTCAAGGTCGACCAGGACCAGTCCAAGGGGCAGATCCTCGCCGGGTACATCAACACCGCCTACTACGGACGCGGCGCCAGCGGCATCCAGGCGGCCGCCCAGGCGTACTACGGCATCGACGCCAAGGACCTGAACGTCTCCCAGGGCGCCTACCTCGCCTCGCTCCTCCAGGCCCCCAGCCAGTACGACTGGACCACCGCCACCGACACCGGCAAGCGCCTGGTCAAGGACCGCTGGGCCTACACGCTGAAGAACATGGTCGAGATGGGCTGGCTCAGCGAGGCCGAGCGCGCGAAGCAGGAGTTCCCCAAGCCGCAGAAGCCCAAGCCCGCCCAGGGCATGGAGGGCCAGACCGGCTATCTCGTCGAGGCGGTCAACAAGGAGCTCGACAAGCAGGGCATCTCCGCCGAGGACCGTGAGGCCGGCGGCTGGACGTTCACCCTCACCATCGACAAGAAGCGCCAGCAGCAGCTGGAGAAGTCGGTGGACAAGGAGCTGGAGTCCCAGCTGGACCGGGAGGGCAACAAGATCGACGCCACCGTCCAGGCCGGCGCGACCTCCGTCGACCCGAAGACCGGCAAGGTCCTCGCGATGTACGGCGGCGAGGACTACGTCAAGCACTACGTCAACAACGCCACCCGCCAGGACTACCAGCCGGCCTCCACCTTCAAGCCGCTGGTGCTCGCCGCCGCCCTGGAGAATGAGTCGAAGACCCAGGACGGCAACCTGATCGGGCTCAACACCATCTACGACGGCACCAGCAAGCGGCCCGTCGTCGGCAGCGACACCCCGTTCAAGCCGCAGAACGAGGACGACCGGAGCTACGGCCCGATCTCCGTCCAGAAGGCCATGAACAGCTCGGTCAACTCCGTCTTCGCGCAGATGATCGTGGACGTGACGCCCGCCGCCACCAAGCGGACCGCGCTCGCCCTCGGCGTACCGGACAAGAACTTCCCCGAGCGCCCCGCCGTCACCCTCGGCACCATGAACGCCTCCACCTGGGACATGGCCGGCGTCTACGCGACCCTCGACAACCACGGCCGCAAGGTCACCCCGCACATCCTCCAGTCCGCCGAGCACCGCGACCGTACGGTGAAGCCGGAGGCGCCCAAGCGGGAGCAGGTGATCAGCCGTGCGTCGGCCGACACCGTGACCTCCGCGCTCACCGGCGTCGTCGAGTCCGGCTCCGGCCGCGCCGCCAACACCTCCGCCTACCAGGCGGCCGGCAAGACGGGCACGTCGGAGGAGAACAAGTCGGCCTGGTTCGCCGGGTACACCCCCGAACTGACCACCGTCGTGGCCCTCTTCGGGGAGTCGCCCAAGGGCGGACGGCAGGTCTCCCTCACCGGTACGGCCAACTCCGGCCGGGCCAACGGCGGTGGCTTCCCGGCCCGCATCTGGGCGGACTACACCCTCGGCGCGCTCGGCGGCGGCTCGGACGCGAAGTTCGACCTCCAGGACGTGGAGCGCGGCGAGGTCCCGCCGCCGCCCGCCCCCTCGAAGACGCCGTCCAAGGAGCCCACCCCGTCCGAGGAGCCGACGCCGTCCAGGACGCCGTCGGAGAAGCCGAGCGAGACGCCCAGCGAGTCCCCGTCGTCGTCGCCGCCCCCCTCGGCCCCGCCGACCATCACGCCGCCCACCACCCCGCCCACCACCCCCGAGCTGCCGCCCCAGCCCGGGGAGAGCGACGGGCAGCCGGGCGAGCGGCCCGGCGGTGGCGGACTCCCCGGGGAGTGACCACGCGCGCATGACGAAGAGGGGCGGTGCCGACTCCGGCACCGCCCCTCTTCGCGTACGTCCGGTCAGCTACGCGTCGCCATCTCGAACCAGACGACCTTGCCCGTGGACAGCCGCGTCGCGCCCCACCGCCGGGCCAGCCGGTTCACCAGGAACAGCCCGCGGCCGCCCTCGTCCGTCTCCCGCGCCCGGCGCTGCCGGGGCAGCTGCGGGGAGTCGTCGCCGACCTCGCAGCGCAGGACGTCCGTCCGCAGCAGCCGCAGCGTCACCGGCCGCTCCGCATAGCGCACCGCGTTGGTGACGACCTCGCTGACCAGCAGCTCCACCTCGTCGGACATCTCGTCCAGGCCCCACCGGCCCAGCGCCCGCCGGGCCAGCCTCCGGGCCCGGCCCGGAGCCGCGTCCTCCGGCTCCAGGTACCAGTACGCCACGTCGCTCGGCGCGATCCCGTCGAAGCGGGCGGCGAGCAGCGCGATGTCGTCGTCCCGGTCGCCCGGGCCCAGCATGTCGAGCACGTCGTCGCAGAGGGCCTCCAGCGGCGGCGCGTGGTCCGGTCCGGTGAGCTGCGCGGTCGCCGCGAGGCGCTCCCGCAGCTGCTCGATGCCCGTCCACACGTCCCGCAGCCGGGACTCGACCAGACCGTCGGTGTACAGCAGCAGCGTGGCACCGGCCGGGGCGTCCAGCTCGACGGCCTCGAAGTCGACCCCGCCCACGCCGATCGGGGCGCCCGGCGGCACCCGCAGCACCTCGGCCCGGCCGCCCAGGTGCAGCAGCACGGGCGGCGGGTGTCCGGCGTTGGCGATGGTGATCCGGTGCGCGACCGGGTCGTACACGGCGTAGAGGCAGGTCGCCATGCGGTCGCTGCCGAGCCGCTGCGCCTGTTCGTCCAGATGGTGGAGCACCTCCTGAGGCGGCAGGTCGAGCTGGGCGAGGGTCTGGGCCGTCGTCCGGAGCTGGCCCATGATCGCGGCGGAGGTCATGGAGTGGCCCATCACATCCCCGACGACCAGCGCGACCCGGCTGCCGGGCAGCGGGATCGCGTCGTACCAGTCGCCGCCGACCCGGGCCGTCTCGGCCGCCGGGAGGTAACGCGAGGCGAGGCGTACGCCGGTGGGCTGGGGGAGCGAGTCGGGGAGCATGGTGCGCTGGAGCTCGTCCGCGATGTAGGCCTCGCGCCCGTAGAGCACGGCCTTGTCGATGCCGAGCGCGGTGTGCGTCGCCAGCTGGGCGGCGACCAGCAGGTCACTGGCCTCGAACGGGGGCCGCTCGGTCGACCGTACGAAGACCGCCGCGCCGATCACCCGGCGCCGGCCGCGCAGCGGGGCGAGGATCGCCCGGTGGCCGGTGGGGACCGGGCGCCCGGTCCCCAGGAGCTCCGGCAGCGCCGCCCGGGCCGCCGCCGAGTCGCCGAAGACCGGCCGCACCCCGCGCAGCACCTCGGCCAGCGCACCGCCCGCCCGCACCTCGCACAGCTCGGCGGCGGGCATCAGGTCGGCCGTCGGGTCGCTCAGCAGCGGCCGCAGCCGCTCCGTCTCCGGGCCCGCCTCGCCGCCCTCCTCGTCGGTGTGCCGGAGCCGGTCGCTGCGGCGCAGCCGCAGCACGAACGGGCTCACCGGCCGCTCGTCGCCGACCGGCAGCGGGTCGCGCAGGTAGACCAGGATCGCGTCGGAGAACGTCGGCACGCTCGCCCGGCACAGGCCCAGCACGATCTCGTCCAGGTCTATGCCGCGGGCGATTCGCCGGGTCGCGGCCCCGACGAAGCGCAGCCGGTCGCCCTCGCGGCGGGTGGCCGCCTGCGCCTCGGCGGCTGCGTACGCGACCTTGGACCCGTACCCGTAGCCGTCCCCGTACCCGACCGGCC
>NZ_JBEXSI010000106.1:0-11865 GCF_040613515.1 Streptomyces sp. NPDC006261 | reverse complement strand
CTGAGTGTCGAGCAGGGTGTCGCGCTCTATGACGCGGCGCTTGCCACAGGGGAAGCGCTGGTGGTGCCGGTGAACCTGGACCTCGGCGCCCTCCGGGCCGTCGAAGACACCCCGCCGCTGCTGCGCGGTCTGATCCGTACACCGGCCAGGCGGACGGCGACGGCCGTTCAGCAGACGGCCGAACCGCTCACGCAGCGCCTGGCGGCCCTGCCCGGGGAGGAGCGCCGGGACCTGCTCCTGTCCCTCGTCAGGGAACAGGCGGCCCTCGTGCTCGGACACCCGGACGGGACGGCGGTCGGCGCGGCACGGCAGTTCCAGGAGCTGGGATTCGACTCCCTGACGGCGGTCGAGTACCGGAACCGGCTCAACGCGGCCACCGGGCTGCGCCTGCCGGCCACCCTGCTGTTCGACTACCCCACCCCGGACGCGGTCGTGGACCATCTGTACTCCCGCCTGGTGGCGGAAGAAGCGGACGGTGCCCAGGCGGTGCTCGCCGTGCTCGACCGACTGGAGAAGACGATCACCGAAATGACCGTCGACGCACAGGAGTTCAAACACGTCGCCGGACGGATCGAGGTGCTGCGGACCAAGTGGGCGGGGCTGGGGCAGGACGCGCCCCGTGACGCGGGCGAGCTGGACCTCGACGCGGCCTCGGACGACGATGTGTTCGCACTCCTCGACGACGAGCTCGGCTTGTCCTGACCGTGAGGTTCGGGCAGCGATGTCCCCCGCTGCCCGGAACCGGGAACAGGTGGTGGAGCCGGCCCGGGCGATATCCGCCCGGAGTCTAGGGAAATTCCCACTGTCCGCCCTAGTGGAATGGGGGGTGCCGGTAATCGGACCGGCACCCCGGCGGTCGGGCGAGGCCGACGACGTGAGTGGTCGCTCGCTCCGTTGGGCGGGAGAGGCGCATGTTGCTTTCGGGTACATCGGCCGGACCATGGTGCCCGTGGTGCGACACCGCCCTCTCTGCCCCGCTGTCACAGGCAGGCAGACCAGGACCGCTGTCCGGTCCCGGCTGCTCGCCCCAGCTCCAGGAGGATGCAACACGATGACGATGTCCACCGAGGAGAGCCTCTGGGCGCGGTGCTTCCATCCGGCACCGTCCAGCTCGGAACAACTCTTCTGTTTCCCCCACGCGGGTGGCTCGGCGTCTTTCTACTTCCCCGTCTCCGCCCAGCTGTCCTCCGTGGCCGAGGTGTACTCGGTGCAGTACCCCGGCCGCCAGGACCGGCGGAAGGAGGCCGGTCCCAGCGATATCGGGATCATGGCCGACCAGGTGTACGAAGCGCTGCGAGAAAAGCTCCGAGCCCGGCCGACCACCTTCTTCGGGCACAGCATGGGAGCGACGATCGCCTTCGAGGTCGCCCGGCGCTTCGAGGCCGACGGCGGTGAACTCTCCCACCTGTTCGCCTCGGGCCGACGCGCACCCTCACGTCAGCGTGAGGAGAACGTGCACTACCGGAGCGACGACGGCATCGTCGCCGAACTCAAGCTCCTGTCCGGCACGGACACGGCGCTGCTCGGCGACGAGGAGATCCTGCGCATGATCCTCCCCGCCATCCGTAGTGACTATCAAGCCATTGAGACCTACCGTTGCGATCCGGCGACGACGATCCGGGCTCCCATCTCCGCGCTGACCGGCGACGACGACCCGAAGACCTCCCTGGACGAGGCGGAGGACTGGCGTCGCCACACGACGGGCGCCTTCGAGCTCCACACCTTTCCCGGTGGGCACTTCTATCTGAGCGCCCAGGCGCCGGCGGTTCTCACGCTCCTGCGGAAACATCTGTCCACTTCGGCGTAGGGGGCCGTTGCTGCGGGAGCGGCCGGTCGCGCTGCGTTCCCGCTTCACGTGACCGGTTTGCCCAGAGGGGCATTTTCAGCCACCGTATGCACCTTCGAGCTGCACGGGAGCTGCGCGGTGACCTGGACCTGGTGATCGTTCTGTCAGAATATGTTCTTCCTCGGACCCCCGCCCGCCCGGCCTCCGGAGGAGAAGGTGCTGTCAGGATGCGCGAGCGCCGCTTCCTGCGGATGTGTCCAGGCTCCGAGGGGGTAGTGGTCCGGTGGGAGGTCCGGCTGCTTGACCACGTTCGCTCGCGGTAGGCGACGCGTGCCGGAACGAGCCTTGCGCGGCGCGGGAAACTGTGGCTGCGCGCCCGTCGAACGCGAGCCACTCGACAGTTGTCGAATCCCCCGAGAGGTGAGGAGACCGTCATGCCGGTACAGGCCGAACGCGAGGGCTCGCGCGGTGCTCTGGTCGGCCGCGCCGATGAGCTGAATCTGCTCGGCCGACGGGCGGAGACGACGCGCGCCGGGCGAGCGGGACTGGTGATGCTGTCCGGACCGGCAGGGATAGGGAAGACCAGTCTGCTCCGGACCTTCCTGCGGAGCGAGGCCTGCCACGACATGACGGTGCTGTACGGTTCCTGCGCCGAAACCGCCGCAGGAAGCGGATACAGCGGCGTACGCGCGTTGTTCGGCCCGCTGGGGCTGAGTGGTCGTGACGCGGCTGACCTGCCTCTCCTCCGCGGGTTCGCCCGCCGGGCCCTGCCCGCGCTGACGGCCCAGCAGGTCGGCCGGGAGGGACCGGCCGCCGCCTATCCGGTGCTGCACGGGCTGTACTGGCTCGCCGCCGAACTGATGGCGGAGCGACCGCTCGTCCTCGTCCTCGACGATGTGCACTGGTGCGACGAACGCTCCCTGGGCTGGGTGGACTTCCTGCTGCGGCGCGCGGACGACCTGCCGCTCCTGGTGCTGCTGGCCCACCGGAGCGAGGCCGAGCCGCTCGCCCCGGCCGTACTGACGGACATCGCCGCACAACACGACCCCACCCTGATCCGGCTCGCCCCGCTCGCGCACACGGCCGTCGGTGAGATGGCCCGGCGGATCTTCCGGACACCTGCCGAAGACGTGTTCATCGAACGCGCCGCCGCCGTGTCGGGCGGCAACCCCCTGACCCTCGGCAGGCTGCTGAGCGAGCTGAACGCCGAAGGTGTGCGGCCGGACTCCGCGGGCCTGCGGCGGGTGGGAGAGGTGGGCGGCCAGGTGGTCGCGTCCTCTGTGGGCGCGCTGCTGGACGGCCGGCCGCGCTGGGTGCGGGGCGTGGCCACCGCCGTCGCGGTCCTCGGTGACGAGACCCCCGAACTGATCGGCATGCTCGCCGACGTCCCGCCGGCCCTCGTGAAGGAGGGGATCGCCACCCTGCGGCGCGCCGAGATCATCGCGGCGGACCGCACGGACCTGGTGCACGACGTCGTGCGCTCGGCCGTCCTCGCCCCGATGGACGCCGAAGTGCTGGCCGCGCTGCGCACCAAAGCGGCCCTGCTGCTCAACGACGCGGGCAGGCCCGCCGAGGAAGTCGCGGGCAGACTCATGCTGTTGCCCGCCCTGACACAGCCGTGGATGCCGGCGGCGCTCTGCGACGCCGCTGTCCAGGCCCAGGGGCGGGGAGCCCCCGAGGCCGCCGCGCGCTATCTGCGCCGGGTGCTGGAGGCGGAGCCGGACAGCGTTGCGGTACGCATCCAGATGGCGGCCGCTCTCGCCGAGATCGACCCCGCGGAAGCGGCCCGGCTGATGGAGGAGGCGCTCCCGCTAGCCGCGGACGTACGGACGAAGGCGATGGTCGCCCTGCGGTTCGGGATGCTCTGCCTGGCGTTGCAGCGGTCCCCCGAAGGCGTAAGGGTCCTCGCGGAGGTGCTGACCGAACTGGAGGCCGAGCTGGGGCCCGCTCCGGACCCGGCCGACCGCGAACTGCACATCTTCGTGGAGTCGGTACTGCTGATCATCGGGGCGGACGAGAAGGCGACCGTCGCGGCGACCCTCGACCGGGCCTCACGGCTGGACCCGCCGCCCGGCGACACGCCGGCCCAGCGGCAGATGCTCGCGATGATGACCGTACTGGCCGCGATGGACGGCCGTTCGGCGGAGCGGACCGTCGGCCACGCCCGTCGCGCGCTCACCTCGCCGGGGACCGCGCTGGAGGGGTGGTCGTCGGTCTCGTCGGCCTTCGCCCTCAGCCTCGCCGACGAGGTCGACGAGTCGCTGGAGGCGCTCGACCGACTGCTCGAGTTCAGCCAGGAGAACGCGGCGATGTGGACGTACGTGCTCGGACTGGCGACCCGCGCCCTGGTGCTGCACGGTGCGGGCGCCTACCCGGACGCTCTGGCCGACGCGCAGACTGCGGTCGAGGTCGCAGGCGAGGAGCGGTGGGGCGACGGCAGTGCGCTGCCGCAGATCGCGTTCGCGACCGTGCTCGTCGAGCGCGGCGAGTCCGGACAGGCGGAGACGGTGCTGGCGGGCATCAGGAGGAGCGGGATGGAGCGGTTCGTCCTGCAGTACCACCTGTACCTGATGACCCGTGCCCGCGCCCGCTGGGCACTCGGCGACCGGGAAGCCTCACTCGGGCTGTATCTGGAGTGCGGCCGGTCCCTGGAGCAGTCCCGTCTCACCAACGCCGTGTTCGTTCCCTGGTGGGCCGAGGCCGCCTGTCTGCTCGCGGTGATGAACCGGGGTGACGAGGCCCGTGACCTGAGCGCGCACGGCGACGAGCTGGCCCGGAGCTGGGGCACTTCCCGGGCCCTGGGGCTCGCGGCCCTCGCCCGGGGCGCGATCGCACCGGGAGGCTCCGGCCTCGACACGCTCACCGAAGCCGTGTCCGCGCTGGCCGATTCGCCCGCCAGGGGGGACCACGCCAGGGCCGAGTTCGTCCTGGGCCGGGCCCTGCTCAAGACCGGCGACCAGCGGGCGGCCCGTGAGCATCTGCGTGCCGCCACCGACCTCGCGCAGCGCTGCGGCGCCCTCGCCCTCGCCGGGGACGCGCGCAGGATGCTGGTCACCGCCGGCGGCAGAATGCGGAAGATGAGCGCGTCACCACTCGACATGCTGACCGGGATGGAGCGCAGAGTGGCAGGGCTCGCGGCGGCAGGGGCCAGCAACCGTTCGATAGCGGAGAACCTCTTCCTCACGGTCCGGACCATCGAGACCCATCTGACCAGTGTGTACCGGAAGCTGGGGGTGAGCGGGCGTACCGAACTCGGCTCCGCTCTGCGCACACCGAACATCCCCGACGGGCAACCGCCCGGCCGGAGAACCGAATCACGTCGGCGCGGCTGAGGCGGATGGGCGAGGCGGTGCGTGTGACGGGCCTGAGCGACAGCGGCGTGACCACGCCGTACCCGGAGCTGTCCGGACACGGGCCGGGCGGCCCCCACCGGGATACGGATCTGCTCGAACAGGAGCAGGCGCAGGAAGTGTTGACGTCCCTGCTCCTGGCACTGGCCAGGGGACGTTCCGGTGTCGTGACGCTGGCCGGGAGAGCGGGCCACGCGCAGAACGGGCTGCTGCGCTGGGCGACCGGGCGTGCCCGGGCGGACGGGCTGCGTGTGCTCCGAGCACAGGCGGCACCGGACGACCGGGACCAGCCCCTCGGCGCGTCGGCGTCGTTCATGACAACGATGGCAGACCGGTCCGAGTCGGCCGGGGAGTTCCCCGCCACGCTCGACCGGCTCGAAACAGCCCCGCCCACCCTGGTCGTCATCGAGGACACCCAGTGGCTGGACGCCGGCTCCCTGTCGTGGCTGCGCGCCCTGGTCCTGCGACTCGCCCCCGACACCCCCGTCGCCGTGCTGACCAGCGGCAGCGGAGCCTCGGTGGGTGCGCGGTCCTGGTTGGACCCGGTGGCCGCCTCCTCGGTCCCCACTCAGCGACTCCTGGTGCGCGGGCTGACCCGTCAGGGCGTCGCCGCCATGGTGGAGAGGGTCTGTGACAGGCCCGGCGACCCACGGTTCGTCGCGGCGGCCACCACGGCGACCGATGGCAACCCCGCCGTACTCCGCGACGTACTCGACCGCTTCACCGGCCTGGGCCACACGCCGGTCGCCGCGCGGCTCACCGAACTGCGTACCCTCGCCGACACCGCCGTCGGAGACCAGGCGACCCGTGCGCTCAGCTGCCTTCCCGCGAAGTCGGCCGACCTCATGCGGGCTTTGGCCGTGGGCGGCGATCTGCTGGCATTCCCCCTCATCCGTACGCTGGCCGGTCTGGAACCCGGCAGCGCACAGGAACTGCGGACCATGCTCGGAGCCGACGGGCTCATCGTCACCGGCGGCACGAGGACACAGGTCCGTCACCCGGCGATACGGAACCGGGTGCTGGAGGGCATGAGCGCCGAAGAGCGCACCCGGCTCCACTCCCGAGCCGCCGTACTGGCCCACCGAGCCGGGGCGGACGACGAGGACACGGCCCGCGTCCTGCTCCGCACACCGCCCCTCGGCGCACCCTGGGTGGTCACCACGCTCCGCCGGTGCTTCGCCAGGGCGATGGACGCGGGCGACCACAGCCGGGCCACCGCCTGCCTGGTCCGCGCCCTGCGAGAGCCGCTGGAGCCGGGCCAACGTACCCGGCTCACCATGGAGCTCGCCGCTGCCGAGGCGATCTCGGCACCCCTTGCGGGGGACCGCAGGCTCAGCGAGCTGATCCGTTCCGGCAGCTCCGCCGCCGGTCTGCGCGCCCA
Source organism: Streptomyces sp. NPDC006261 (assembly GCF_040613515.1). Lineage (NCBI taxonomy): Bacteria > Bacillati > Actinomycetota > Actinomycetes > Kitasatosporales > Streptomycetaceae > Streptomyces > Streptomyces sp. NPDC006261. Next base: position 5,348 of record NZ_JBEXSI010000106.1, on the reverse strand, counting down.
CGCCGTCGACATCGGGCTCGCGCGCGGGAACGGTGACTGGGCGCGCCGGACGGCCGCCGAAGCGCTGCCCCGCTCCCGGCCGGACGAGAAGGACGGTCTGACCGCGCTGTTCTGGTTGGCGGACGATGCCATGGGCGATCCCGGGTGCGCGCTGCCCGCCGTACCCGCGCTGCCCGGCCGGCCCTCGGCCCCCGCCCAGGCGGGCGTCCGCGCCTGGCAGCTCGCCGTCCGGGGCGAGGACCTGACCGCCACCCGCGAGCTCGCCCGTGCCGCGCTCGCGGGCGACAGCCCGTACACGGCACTGGCCCTGCCCAGGATCGCCGCCTGCCGGGCGCTGGTCCTCACCGACGACCACGAGGAGGCGGACGGAGAGCTGGACCGGCTGCTCACGGCCCTGCGGCGGGACCATCGCAGGGCCGCCGTCGCGCAGGCGCTGACCGTGCGGGCCGACCTGGCCATGCGCGCCGGCCGGTTCGACGCCGTCGAACGGCACCTGGACGCCGCCGACCAGGCCCTGCCCGCGGCGAAGCGGCACCCGCTCATCGCTCCGGCCGTCACCGCCCTGCGCATCCACGTCGCGCTGGAAACCGGGCGCGAGGCGTCGGCGCGGGCCCTCGCCGCGGCCCCGGCGCCGCCCGGCGCGGAACGGGGGACGGACTGGGCCGCGTTGCTCTTCGCCAGGGCACGGGTCTTCGCCCACGAGGAGCGCTGGGCCGAGACGGTCGAGCTTTCCAAGGAGAGCGGGCGCCGTCTGCTCAGCGCCCAGTGGAGCAACCCCGCGCTGCTCAGCTGGCGCGCCCAGGCCGCGGAGGCCGCGTACGCTCTGGGCGACGTCGAAGAGGCCGCACGGCTGAGCGCCGAGAACGCGCGGCTCTCCCTTCGCTGGGGGTCAGCGAGCACGCTCGGCCTGGCTCACCTGTGGAGCGCCCCGTCGACCGGCTCCGGCCCGGGGCCCGTGGGGGGCGCGCGCGAGGCGGTGAGGGTACTGCGCGACTCGCCCTCCCGGCTGCTGTACGCATGGGCACTGGTGCAGGTGGCCGCCGGCGAGCTGGAGAGCGGGGACGCCACCGCGGCCCGACTCTCCCTGGCCCGGCTCTCGGGGCTCCGCGCTGCCTACCCGTCGAGCCGCCTCGCTGTCTCGGTGAACGCGCTCGCGGAGCGACTGGAACGCCCGCCGGGGCCCGCGTGCCCCGCCCTGCCCCCGGAATGGATGTCACTCTCCGAGGCCGAACAGCGCACCGCGACCCTCGCCGGGCGTGGGCACGGCAACCGGGAGATCGCCGCGCTGCTCTCGGTCAGCAGACGCACCGTGGAGCTGAGACTGAGCAACGCCTACCGCAAGCTCCGCCTGAACGGGCGAGAGGAACTGTGCCGGTTGATGCACGACATGGGAGAGCGGTCGAGCGATGCTTCATGAGCGGGCACCGGAACTGTCCCGTCTGACAGCCGCTCTGAGCGCCGCGACCCCGGACGCATCGACGGTGACGGTGCTGTCCGGACCGCTCGGTATCGGACGCACGGCTCTGCTGCGCGAACTGCCCGCCGTCCTGCGCGGCGAGGACGTCCGCGTTCTGCGGGCGAACGCGGCCCCCGCCGAACAGGGTTTCGCGTACGGGGTGGTGCGGCAACTGCTCGACAGCATGCTGTCCGGCGCCTCCCGTCAGGACCGCGAACGATGGCGGGACCAGCAGGGGCCGGCCGAGCGGTTGCTGTCCGGCGTCGACGATCCGGCGGCCTTCGAGCCGGGCCCCGAAGTCCTGCGCCCGCTGCTCGCGGACTTCTGCGGCGAGGCCCGGCTGCTCATCCTCCTCGATGACCTCCAGTGGTCGGACCCCGCATCCCTCAGGTGGCTCGTCCGCCTGGTGAAGGAGCCCGGAGACCTGCGCGCCGCGCTCGTCTGCTCGTTGCGCGACGGCGATCAGGGCACAGGACACCCCCTCGTCGGGCAGCTCTCCGGCTCGGCCGCGCAGACGCTGCGTCTCGCCCCCCTCTCGCTCGACGCCACCCGGGCCGTGATCGCCGACCACTGCGGCCCCGGCGCCCATGAGGAGTACGTACGCGCCTGTCACGAGGCGGCCCGCGGCAATCCGCTGTTCCTGACGTCGATCCTGCTGAGCACGGCCGTGAGCGGCCAGGCCCCGACCGCCGAGCAAGCCCGCCTGGTGCGCACCGTGCGGCCCGCCGGGCTCCGTGAACGGCTGGCGAGCTATCTGCGGACCGGCCCGCAGGCGGTACGCGACACGGCCTCGGCCGTCGCCGCGCTCGGCGGCCACGGCGGCCCCGGTCTCGTTCCGGAACTCGCCGGACTGGACGAGATCGCCTTCGGATCCGCCCGGCGCGCGCTGTGCGAGGCGGGGTTGCTGGCCGACGTGCCCGAACCACGCTTCACCCACCCCGCGGTGCGGGAAGCCGTCGAGTCCGCCCTGTCGGTCGTGGAACGCGAGCACTGGCACGCCACCGCCGCGGATCTGCTGTTCTCCAGCGGCAGGCCCGCCGACCAGGTCGCCGACCACATGATGGATGTCACGGCCTCCGGGCGCCCCTGGTCGGTGATGGCACTGCGGGCGGCGGCCGACGAGGCGCTGCGCCGGGGCGCACCGGAGAACGCCGCCTGTTATCTGCGCCGCGCGCTGCTCGGACACCGTACGCAGGACGAGAGCCGGGCCGCACTCCTCGTCGAACTGGCCACCGCGGAGCGAGGCTTCGACCCCGAGGCGTGCCGGCGCCATGTCGTGCAGGCCCTGCCGCTGCTCACCACGGCGAGGGACCGGGCGGCCGCGGTCCTGCGAATACCGCCCCTCCTGCTCGGCGCCGCGCATTCCTCCGTTCCCGAGCTGTTGAGCGATGCCCTGGACGAGACGGCCCCGTCCGCCGGAGAGGACGGGCAGGCCCGCGAGGCGGCGTTGCGGCTGGAGGCCCGGCTGAGGCATTGCGGGCACGAGAACCCCGGCGAGCTCGCCGCCGCGACGGAACGCCTGCGCGGCATGGGGGATCAACCACCGGTCGGCTCCGCGGCCGAGCGCGAACTGCTGACCGTGCTGGTCTTCTCCGCGACACTGGCCGGGGCGTTGCCCGCCGCGGACGCGGCTCGCACGGCGGGTTTCGTCCTGGAACGCGAACCGGCGGTACCGGGCGGCGCGCACACCGTGCTCCCGCTGGCCGTCATCACCCTGTTCACCACCGAATCGGTACGGGAGGTGGCCTCGTGGCTGTCCTCCGCACAGCGGCCAGGCGTGCCGCACGCCACGGACGCCGACGGCGTACTCCTCTTCGCCGCGCGGGCGTTCGTGCTCGTCTCGCAAGGCAGACCCACCCTGGCACGCGAATACGTCGAACGAGCCATGGCCGCGGCCGACGCGGACTGGCGCGAGGCGTCGCTGATGATCCTCACCACCGTCGCCCTCGAATTGCGTGACACGGTACTCAGCGAAAGGATTCTGGCCCGTGCCAGACGGCGCGGGACGACCGGTCTGGCTCTCACGGCGTCACTGCAGATCCTCCAGGCGTCGGTGGACGCCCAACGGGGCCTGCGGGCCACAGCCCTGGAACGGCTGCTCGCCTGCGGACGTCAACTGGACCACTCCGGCTGGCGCAACTCGGCGCTGCTGCCCTGGCGTTCGCAGGCCGTCGGCCTCTACCAGCGGCTCGGCGACGACGCCTCCGCCCTGCGGCTCGCCGATGAGGAGCTCGCCTGGGCCACCGAATGGGGAGCCCCCGCCGCGCTCGGCCGGGCCCTGCGGCTGAAGGGCCGGCTCCAGGGAGCCAGGGGAATCCCCCTCCTGCGCGACGCGGCCACCGTGCTGCGCGCTTCGCAGTTCCGGCTCGAACTCGCCAGGACGCTCGTCCTCCTGGGCCGGCAACTCGGCAGCGGGGCCGAGGCGGAGGCGGTACTCCGCGAGGCGGGTGCCATCGCGGCGGCCTACGGCGCCCCATGGCTGGTCGAACAGGCCGAGCACGGACTCGGCACCGCCCGGGCCCCGAAAACCGCACATCTCACCCGAAGCGAGCGAAAGGTGATCGCCCAGGTGAACAGGGGCCTCACCAACCAGGAGATTGCGGATGAACTCGGAGTGAGCTCACGAGCAGTCGAGAAACACCTGACGAATTCCTACCGGAAGCTCGGCATCTCGGGCCGGCACGAGCTGGCAGGAGCGCTGCCTGCGTAGACAGCAGCATCGGGCTTCTACGTTAATGGCGCGCCGTGCGACGCTGCTGCGGAGATTTCAACGGCGACCGTGCGAGCGTGCCACGAACCTCAAATCCTCCTCAAGTGCCGGCCCATTGCGCCCGCTGGGTCAAAGGATCCGCCCGGCATGCCTGATTCTTCCCCTGTGGGCGCACCCGCATTGCGGACCGAACCTCCCACGGTTCGGACCACAGCATTAGCCTTCTGCGCCGAGGGCTCGTTGACGGGTGCGTCGTGTATTACCTAGTCTCCGGTCTGTAAATGGATAACCCGTCAATGGCGGCGCGTGAGGTCGGACGGCGGTGTTAATCCATCGACAGGGCAATGTGTGCATTCCAGTGAATCGGGGGGTACGAAAGGATGGCGGTCTCGTGGCGATTGCTGCGCTCACTGATTCGAGGCAGGACATAGCGAGTGGCCTCAAAACCGACCAGAACGGATACGGGGGCGCCCAGGGCTTCGACCGGCCCGGACTGTGCGTCGCCTCCCTCGACCCGGCCCTGACCGTCCGGCAGGCGAACGAGGAGTTCTTCCGCAGGTTCGGCGACGCCTCCGCCGAGGTCTACGGGCGCAGCTTCCGGGAGCTGGTCCACCCCAGCGTCCAGCAACCGCTGATGCGCCAGTTCTCGCGCCTGGTGGAGGGGAAGCGGCAGCGCTTCGTCTCCCACGTCGTGGCCGTGGGGCCGGAGGAGGCGTTCGCCGGTACGCTCACGGCCGCCGCCGTGAGCGGGGGGACCTCCGACCTGGCCGCGATCCTGGTTCTCATGCGCTCCTCGGACGCTTCCGAGGAGGACGCGGGCGTCGTCACCCACCAGAAGAAGATCCTCACCGAGATAGACGCGCGCATCCTGGAGGGCATAGCCGCCGGCATGTCCACGATCCCGCTCGCTTCCCGGCTCCACCTCAGCCGCCAGGGCGTTGAGTACCACGTGACGGGCCTGCTCAGAAAGCTGAGGGTGCCGAACAGGGCCGCCCTGGTGTCGCGCGCCTACTCCATGGGAGTGCTCAACGTCGGCACCTGGCCGCCGAAGGTGGTCGGGGACTTTATCAAGTAACGGCGCGGCACTCACGGACCGGCCGCCGACGGCTCCGTGGCTGCCATCCTCACGCGGAAACCGGCCGGAAGCGTCCGGAGTGCGGCGCCCACCGCCACCGGCCGGGT
>NZ_JBEXSI010000105.1:0-12915 GCF_040613515.1 Streptomyces sp. NPDC006261 | reverse complement strand
AGCTATCAAGCCGGCCTCCACCTCCGAGCTTCCATGATCTGGATCAAGGACCTCACCCGAGCCAGCCAGTGATCACGACTCAATACGCGCCCTAGGCGTACCGTCCCGACCCGAATGGGCCGGGACCGTGGACACGCTTCCCCATCAGGGTGTCCCGACCGGGCAGGACACGCCGTAGGGCGTCGGAGAGACGCCACGCCGGATGGGCGGGGTGGTTCGCCCGACGCCCGCCCACCGCACGGACCGAGGCTGACGGGGCGATGATGTCGCTGCGCGCACTGCTGTGCGGAGACTTCGACGAGCGGTTAAAGCAGCCTTCGTTTGCTCGTCGATCCCACGAACAGCCCAGACCATCTGCGGAGGGCTTCCGGGGCCGCAACACCTTGATGAGGGTGGTGGGGCAGAATCCCGAGGTATCCATGAGGTCCCCTGCAATCGGTTTCTGACGGGAACTTGGAGGGCTGTCCTGTGCCCCCCTTGGCCGATTGACGGGAGGTGCCGGGCGTGACGTGGCACACGGCGAGGGAGCGTGCACGTGCGGGTGCATGCGGACGGTCCGACGATGCGCCGGGGCACCGCCCCACGTCCTGCGCTGATCCTCAGTGAGTGAGCGGCGGCCGGAGGGCGCCCGGGGCCCGCCATGATTCGCGACGGCGCCCGTCCTGGCCGTCTTGGGGCCTTGCTGTAGATGAGTTCCTACCGAGACCGGCCAGGTCCGGCACCCGGACCCGGCGCACTTCAGCCGGGTGTCTTGATCCCCCGCTCCGTACTCTGGCGCTCAGCGCGGGCGATCCGTCATCCGCGAAGGCGCCGACCGGACGACCTCCGCGTCCGGTTCGGCCGCATGGGGCGCCTGTGCGAGTTCCCGCACGGCTGCCACCCAGTGCTCGCCCAGGTGTGGCATCCCCGTGAGGGAGCCGTCGTGCACGACGGTCAGACGGGCCTGGGAGTCGTAGCCGGTCAGGGCGGTGTAGCAGCGGAGTCCGTCCGCCGGAGCACTGAACAGCTGGGCTTGTGCCGCCGGTAGTCCGAAGAGGGTAAGAGTGGGTCCGCAGTCCACGTTGGACGCCAGAAGTCCGACAGGCCCCGCGCCCGCCACCCGCAGGGCGAGCCTCGCGCCCGCCCTGCGGGGAAGGACCTCCAGGACGAGGCGCGCGGACCCGCGGTAGTCGATCGCGCGCAGCCGACGGGTCTGGGCGGTCACCGCGTGCAAGGCTCCCTCGACGCCGCCGCTGTCCTTGCAGGGCAGGGTGAGGCGTACGCCCACCAGTGCGTTTCCTACCCGGGTGGCCTGGTCGCGGCCGCGTACGGAGAGAGGCACGGTGACAGGCATCGGCGGATGCCCCTGAGGTGTGCCTTCCTGGTGCCGCCGGTGCACTGCTTCGGACAGGGCGGCCAGGTACACGTCGTTGACAGTGGCCCCGTGAGCCCGTGCGGCCCCTCGCAGCAGAGCCAGGGGGAGGTCTCGGTGAAACATCTGTGGGGTGCCGGCCTCCGCGCCGGCGAACGCGGGGGCCGGTGTCAGGGGGCGCATGGCTCTGGCGCTCTGGCCGAGGGCTGCGGCGACACCGCGGAGCCTGACGCGCGCCGACGGGGGGAAGCGTGGCGACCACTCCTCCGGTTCGTCATCGATGAGCAGACGAAGGATGGACGCCGCGGCGATCCCGTCCCGCAGGGCGTGGTCGGAGCGGAAGCACACGGTGAAAGACTCCTCCGCGCACCGGATCAGCCAGAGGTCCCACGGCGGCCGGTCTTCCGGCAGCGGGCGGGTGAGCATCTGCCGCCGGACCGCGTCGAACTGCTCGCGGCATGACGCGAGCAGTTCGAGGACGTGCGCCCTCGGTTCGTACTCCCCGGCCGCGTACGCCTTCCTGCCGTTTCGCCCCAGGCGATAGCACAGTGACGGAATGTGGTGGACGCGGGCGACGATCCGAACCCGCAGACAGGCCAGGGGCGGCGCCGCACCGTCGAAGTCGAACATGACGCCCATGGTGAGTGGGCCGCCCGCCGCCCTGCGGAACGAGAGGTCGACGGCGCGCAGCGAGACAGGAGGAGGGTAGGAGGCACCGTGCGGGCGGGCCGGACACACAGGGGCACTTTCCTTTCGTGCACGGGCAGGCCGGTGGTGAAGGGTTCTCGGCGCGCGGCGGCCGGACGCGCGGCCGTCAGCCGGCCTACGCGCTTCTCCCATACCCTGATCCGTCGCTCCGCACCGCCTTCTGACCGCATACGGCGGCGAGTTCATCCCATCGGCGGCGTCGCTCAGCTACACCGAGCACTGTACGGACTTCGTGTGACGGTACGGGCTCGCACCGGCGCTCACCCGGATGACTGCCGCGCCTTGCACGCCGTCAACGGAGACCACACAGTCTGAAAGGTCCTCAGGTCTACGCCGACCGCATATTCCGACCCGTGTCACGCCAGGCCCCCGTCCGGCGGCGCAGCGGTCACACCCCCTGCCTTCCCGCAGGAGCACCTGAAGAGGCATTCCCTGGACGAAAGGCCGACCGCACATGTCCACCACCATGTACGACATGCTCGTCACGAAGATGACCGAGAACCTCGGCGTGGACGCCTCGCACGTCCGTCCCGACGCCACCTTCCCCGACCTCGAACTGGACTCCCTGGCCGCTCTGGAGCTGGGCGTCATTCTCGAGGAGGACCTCGGCGTCACCTTCGACCTCGATGAGCTGAAGGGCGAGGAGATGACCCTCGGCCAGTTCAGCCAGCACGTCGAGCGTCTCGTGGCCGAGAAGCGGTCCGCGGCGGTGGACGCCGCATGACCGCCTCCGACGTCGCCGTCACCGGTCTCGGACTGGTGACTCCCGCCGGACTCGGCGTAGCGGCCGCGTGGGAGGGGCTCTGCGCCGGCATGCCGACGGCGGCGAAAGACCCGAAACTGGCCGGACTGCCAGTCGACTTCTCCTGCCGACTGCCTGGCTTCGACCCGGTCACCGAACTCGGCAGACGCCTCACCTGGCGCATCGACCTGTTCACCGAGATGGCGCTGGTCGCCGCCCGCGAGGCCGTGGCCGACGCGGGCCTGGACCCGAAGACCTGGGACGGCGCACGCGTCGGCGTGGTGATCGGCAACGGTAGCGGCGGGAACGTCAGCCTGGAGGCCGAGTACGGCAAGCTCCGCGACAACCGCATCAGCGCGATCTCACCCCTGACGATCCCACGCTCCGTGCCCAACATGGTCGCCGGTGAGATCGCCATCGACATGCAGGCGCTCGGGCCGAACCTGGTCACCGCGACCGCGTGCGCCTCCGGAGCCACAGCCCTCGGCACGGCGCGTGACCTCCTGCGGCTCGACGCCTGCGACATCGTCATCACGGGCGGCAGCGAGAGTGTCTGCTCGCGCATCGCCAGCGTCGGATTCAGCCAGGCGGGGGCACTCTCCTCCCGGACCCACGACCCGGCAGGATCCTCCCGGCCCTTCGACGCCGACCGCGATGGATTCGTGCTCGGCGAGGGCGCCGGCGTTCTCATCCTGGAGCGGGCCGAGCACGCACGGGCGCGCGGTGCGCGCGTCCAGGCATACTTCTCCGGCTACGGTGCCACGGCGGACGGCCACCATCCCACCGCGCCCGACCCGGCCGGCGGCGGCGTCCGGCGAGCGATCACGGCAGCGCTGGCCGACGCCGGACTGAGCATCACCGACATCGACCACGTCAACGCCCACGGCACCTCGACCCAGAAGAACGACCTGGCCGAGGGACGGGTCCTGCGCACGGTGTTCGGCACCCCGCCGCCCGTCACCGCGAACAAGAGCATCATCGGGCACTGCGTCGGGGCCGCCGGCGCGATCGAGGCGGCGGTGACCGTGCTGACCCTGCGCAACCAGCTGATCCCGCCCACGGCCAACCTGGACCGCCTCGACCCGGAGATCGACCTGGACGTCGTGACTAAGACCGCCCGACCCCACCGGATGCGGGCGGCGCTGTCCAACTCGTTCGCCTTCGGCGGGCAGAACGCAGTGCTTGTGTTCAAGGCAGCGTGACCCGCGCACGCCACGGACGGCCTCGCCCACTCCTCGCCCTCCTCCGCGCCACGGGTGCCCCTCCGCCGCGCCTCATGACCGCCCCAGTAGCTCCGCGACCCCTGTGAAGGAACAGAACGTGATCGCCTACGAATCGCTCTCCGACCACGAGGCCGCAGCCGCGGTCCCCCTGGACGTCGAGGACCTCGTCTGTGTCTCAAGGCCCTACCTCGCTCTGGAGGATCTCCGCCGCATCGCGCCGGGACGGGTCACCGCCACCGTTCCGATCGAGTCCGACCCCGGGCGACAGGCGGCGGTCATGGGTGTCGGAGAGGTCGGCCGCCACCTCGCCATCCTGGGCCTCTGCGCTGCGTCCACCATCAACCGCCGACGTGGCCGCTTCGCCTACCTCGCCCGCAGCGCGCGCGTCGATTGGCTCGCCGCCCCGACCCTCGCACCGCAGGAGGGCCCGCTGATCGGCCACGCGAAAGCCGCCTTCACCACCCCACGCAAGGCCACCGCGGACACCCGGCTCACCGACGCCTTCTCCGGCGAGATCGTCGCCCGTGTGTCCGTCTGCTACGACGTCCTCCCGCACCGGCTCCTCACCCGCCTGCTCGACGCCCCGTCCGCCGAGGACACCTCGACATCACCCGAAGGCCTCCCCTTCCGCGAGACCGCCCCGTCCGTCCGCCCCTACAGCGGGCCGATCCCCCTGGAACGGTTCCGTCTCGAACCGGCCACGGGCACCGTCTCCGCCGAGCTGCCCGTCACCGCAGCGATGTGCCCCGGGCACTTCGACGGCCATCCGGTCCTCCCCGTCGCCGTCGCCGCGACCGCGATGACCACGCTGGTCGACAAGGCCGTCGCCGAGCTCTATCCGCACGCCCGCTGGCTGGCCGGGCCGCTCACCCTCCAAGCAGACGGATTCGCGCGCGCGGGCGAGACCGTGACCTTCACGGCGACGCCCACCCGAGGGATGACGTACCGGTGCGTCGCCCGTACGAAGAGCCGTACCGTCGCGTCCGTCGACATCCAGCTGATCCTGGTCGATCCCGTCACGCTCAACCAGTCCGTACCGCCCGTCATCACCTCGGTCCGGTGACAGTCCGACGACCAGGTCGCGCCCACCCGGCCCCCGGACACGGGGGCGGCGGTCGCGCGATGTCCCGACGGCACGTCTCACGCTCCCCGACCACGGCCGCGACGGCCCTGGTACACACCGACAGCACCGGACCCACTGGGGCGCTTAGGGCCTGTTCGGCCAGCGGCGACCGTCCACCCCTGTTCCTCTTCCCGCGCACCGAAGTGAGCTGACCCATGTCTCTGGCCCTCGTGACCGGCGCCACCGTCGGAATCGGCCGCGCCTTCGCCGAACGGCTCGCCCGCGACGGCCACGACCTCGTCCTCGTCGCGCGTACCGAGGCAACCCTGGACCGTGTCGCCTCCGAGATCCGCGCCGCCTTCGGCGTCTGCGTACGTACGCTGCCCGCGGACCTCGCCACCGTCTCCGGCTGCCGAGCGGTGGAGGACCTGGTCCGGGGCGGGACCACAGTCGACGTCCTCGTGAACAACGCGGGGATCGTGCTCCGCGGCCCCTTCCCGAGCAACGGCCTCGACGAGGAGGAGGCGATGCTGGACCTGAACGTCCGGGCGGTGCTGCGCCTCACGCACGCCGTGCTGCCCGGCATGGTGGCGCGGCGCTCCGGAAGCATCGTCAACGTGTCGTCGTTCACGGCGGCCGGACCGGGCGCGCTGTCCACCACCTATCCGGCCGGCAAGGCATGGCTGCTGTCATTCAGCGAAGCACTGGGCCGCTCCCGGCAACTGCGGGACGCGGGGGTCCGGATGACGGTGGTACTCCCCGGCTTCACCCGGACCGAACTGTTCGACCGATCCCGGTTCGACGCCTCCAGACTTCCCGGCTGGCTGTGGCTGGAGCCCGAAACGGTGGCATCCGCCGCCCTCCGCGACCTGGCACGCGGCAAGGCCGTGAGCGTGCCGACCCTGCGGTACAAAGCCGCCGTCTGGGGACTGCGGCATCTGCCCCGCCTCCTCCTGCAGCCCTTCTCCTGGGACCTCTGGGCACCTGGCCTCCCAGAGGGTGGGTCTGCGCCACTTCATGAGGCTGCCCCGGCGTGCGCGGCCGCCCGCAGTTAGCCTCGCGCTCTCATGAAGGGGGCCGTCCGACGGGTGGTCAAGTAAGCGAAGAGTGCCTCTGACCAGCAAGAATGAGGATTATCGAGGTCCTTGTTCCTGCTCCAGCCGGAGGCACTTCTCAGGTGAAGAAGAGTATCGGGTCGTACCCGCGTGTCCGCATCGAGGGCGGTGGCCGGGCGGTGGTCTCGCAGGCCACACATCACCGCCACCCAACCGGCCTTGACTCAGCTGCCGAAGAAGTACCGGCGAGGGCGCCGGACCCTGATCCGTACCGACTCCGCGGGCGGCACCCACGACTTCGTCGCCTGGCTCGCCCAAAGGGGTCGGTGGTTGTCCTAGTCGGTCGGCATGACGGTCACCGAGCAGGTCCACCAGCATGTGCTGAAGGTTCCGGCATCCGCCTGGACGCCGGCCGTCGAGACCAGCGGCGAGCTCCGCGACGGGGCATGGGTCGCCGAACTCACCGGTGATGTCCAGGACGGCTGGCCCAAGGGCATGCGGCTGATCGTCAGAAAGGAACGACCGCACCCCGGGGCCCAGTTGCGGCTCCCCGATGCGGACGGCATGCGGCTGACCTGCTTCGCGACCAACATCTCGGGCCGGCCGATCGCCGAGCTCGAACTCCGGCACCGGCTGCGGGCCCGGGCCGAGGACCGGATCCGAAACGCGCGCGCCACCGGCCCTGCGCAACCTTCCCCTGCACCGCACGGCCCAGAATCGGATCTGGCTGGAGATCGTGCAGATTGCCCTCGACCTGCTGGCCTGGATGCCGATGCTCGCCCTTACCGGCAAGGCCCGGCTCTGGGAGCCCCGCCGCCTACGGCTCCGTCTGTTTGGCCTGGTCGCCGGACGCACAGGAGGCTGTATGTCTGCTGGCGGTGTCCGCGCTGGTGGACGGCCGGGACCGGTCGGAGGTTGCGGCCCTGTTCAGAGTGTCGGTCAAGGCCGTGGACAACTGGTGGGCGAGGTGGCAGGCGGGTGGCCGAGACGCGCTGAGGTCCCGCCCGCGGGGCCGGCGCGCGGGTGCGAGGCCGCGGCGGCGCACATCGACAGCCAGGCCGGTCACGCGCGCGGGCGCCGGGTCATCGTCGTCTGAGCCGTCTCCCGCGCGTCGGCACGGCGTCGCCGGGCGAAGGCCCGCACTCAGAACGCAGAGTTGCCCGGCCCCAGCGGCACAAGCACCCTCACGGCCGTAGGATCCGTACGCTCCTCGCACCGGCGAGGACCGGACGAGGGGGAAGCCGGATGGTCGGCTGACGATGACTCACCCGAGGCGACAGGAGGGGGTCACTCCCGAGCCGGTCGCCCGCAAGATCAACCTCTTTGTCAAGCCGGGACCGTCCTGGACGGTCGGCCACGTGGAACGGGAGCTGCCGCCGGGGGGCGTGCCCGCCTATCTCGCGGCCCGGGGCAGCGGCGCACGCTCCTTCGTCCTGTGGGCGGACGAGTACCGCGGGGCGCGGGTCGCCACCGTGGTGACCGCCTCCTGCGCGAAGGGCGTCTCGGTCTATCAAGTACTCGGCGCGCAGGGTGAGCTCCTCTGCACCGTCGTACGCGAGAAGGCGTTCAGGAGGGGGCTGCGTACCCGGTGGACGGTGAGCCGGCCCGGCGCACCCGACGCGGTGGGATACAAGGGCCGGATCGTCTGGTGGTGCGTGTGGTGGCTGTTCTCGCCCCTGCTGCCGTTCCTCTTCGTGGCGGCCGTGCTGGGCGGCGGTGACCTTCCTCGTGGACCGGGCCGCATCATCTGGCGCGAGGGCGGCCGGGTGCCACTGGAATTCAAGGCGCACGGAAACCAGGTGCATCTCGAAGAAGCGTTCCTGGACCCGCGGTCAGGCCGTCCGATTCCTGATGCACTGCCCGTATCCGGACGGCCAGCCTCGCGTCGGCCGCCTGCCGGGCGGCCCGGCCCACAGCCGTCCGGCGCCAGTAGTAGAAGCTCGAGCGGCTGACGCCGAGGATGCTGCACAGCCGCTTCACGCCGTATCGGCGCTGGAGGTCGGCGACACACTGGAAGCGGTTCACCAGCGCGTCTCCCCGGCGAAATACTTCGCCGCTTTCCGTAGGATCTCGCGCTCCTCCTCCAGCTCACGGACCTTCTTCCGCAGAGCGGCGTTCTCCGCTTCCAGCGGGGCCGGCGGCTGAGCCGGTTCCTGCGTCCGTCGTCCCCTGGGCCGACTCGCTCCGGCTGCCCTGACCCAGTTCCGCAGCGTCTCCGGGTTGATCCCCAGACCAGCGGCGACCGATCTGATCGTCGCTTCCGGCCGCGACTCGTACAGCGCGACCGCGTCCGCCTTGAACTCCGGCGGGTAGTTCTTCATGACCACGAGATGTCCGTTCTCAGAGGGCGGCGGCGCGGATCCGGTCGCTGCCCGGCCCGCCGGTTCCTTGTCCGGTCAGTACCTGGCTCGCCGGTACGCTGCCCGGGGCGGTGGAGACTGCGATGGGCTCCCTGGACCCGGCGGACTGTGACCGGATGGGCCCGGACGGGCGGCTCATCGAGGGCACCGGCGGTGTGGACGCCGAGACGATGAGCATCTTGTCCGTGGTGCCGTGTGTGCTCTCGGAGGCGGTCTGGCTCACCCCGGACCAGCAGGTCCGGCTCCTGGCGATTGCCTGCGTGGTCAGCGGGATCGTGCGGCTGCTCGCGGACGATCCGGGCACCGAGATCCTGCACAGCCTGGTGGCCCGGATGTGCACCACCCTCGACCACTGTGGTGCCACCGTCGCCCACCGAGGCCGCTGAGCGTGCCGCCCTATGAGTTCACTCGTACTGGATCGCCGGGCCGCTTTGCACGGTCGCCGTTCGGGTCTGGCCGGCGGTGGTGGTGCTGTTCAGCTGTTGTGGTGGGTTTGGGGTCCGTGCCAGTCGAGGCAGAGGACAGTGGCGTCGTCTTTGGGCGGTTGGCCGTTGTAGGCGTGGGCGACCGCGGTGACCATGGTGCGGACGACTTCGCGGGGGTGCTCGGCGGCGGTCTTGCGCAGAATTGCGGTCAGGTCGACGGTTTCCGCTGCGCGTTCCTGCATGCCGTCTGTGTGGAGGAGGAGACGGTCGCCGGGCCGCAGGTCGATGCCCAGGACCCGGTACGCGCCCTGTTGGAGGACGCCGAAAGGCATGTTGACGGCCAGGCGGAGTTCCTCGACGGTGCCGTCGCGCAGGAGGAGGGGACGGGGGTGGCCGGCGTTGATGATCTGAGCTTGGCTGCCGTCGAGGGGGATGCGCAGGAGCTGGCCGGTGGCGAAGGTCCGGCGCCCGTGCTCGAGGAGGGCCTGGTGTATCTGTCGGGCCTGTTCGGTGAGGTCGGTGCCTGAGCGGCGGGCGCCGCGGGAGGCGTTGACCGCGAGGGTGGCGATCAGGGAGGCGCCGACGTCGTGGCCCATGGCGTCGGTGATCGACAGGTGCAGGGCGTCGTGGTCGAGGCTGTAGTCGTAGGTGTCGCCGGCGATGTCGGAGGCTGGGACCAGAGCTCCGGCGAGGGTGAACTCGGGGGCCTCGCAGGAGGGTGCGGAGGGCAGGAGCTGGCGTTGGATCTCGGCTGCGAGGCTGACGGTGGTGGTGCGGTTGCCCCAGTGGTAGAGATCGGTGAAGCGTCGGTCGGTGACGATGATGTAGGCCAGCGCGTGCGCGGCGTCCTCGACCTGTATCAGCACATCCTCGGTCACTGTGTGGAGGAACAGCTCCAGCACGCCGATGGTGTCGCCGCGGTTGGTGACCGGGGCCAGCACTCGGAAGCCATCCGATCCCTCCGCGACGTGGACGACTTTCTGGGTGCGGAGCACGTCGTCGTACATGCTGCTCCCCGCGAGGGGGACCTGCTCGGCACGGTCGTTGTCGGGCTCGGCTGCGGCGGTGTCGTTGACCCGCAGCAGGCGTCGGCCGACGACGTCGACGAAGAGGAACGACACGTACCGGGCACCGAACCGGGTCCGCAGGCTCCGCGCCACGACATCGAGGGAGTCCACCGGCGCGGCGTCCTCCGCCGCTGCCAGCACTTCGGACAGAGCGATCCGGTTCCGCGCCACGGCAGCCTCCTGCGCTACAGGTGTTTCCGACCGCCAGGGAGTACGTGCCGGGTTCGAACAGCGTGACGACAGTACCTGTCTCCTGCCTCCTGCCCCGGTGTGCGGTGGTGGCGGGTGGCGTCAGGTGGTGCGGGCGGCGTCCAGGGTCGGGTAGAGGTTCAGGACGTGGTCGATGCCGTAGACGCCGAAGAGGTGGGTCAGCCGGGGGGGAAGGTTGGCTATGCGCAGGTGGGTCATCAGGATCAGCGTGAACGCCGTCCCCGCTACTACCTGGCCTTACTCGGGAACGCCCTGGAAGCCGGTCAGTAGGGTGCTGAGGATTTCCTGCGCCTTGCTGGACGTTGCGGCACTGGGCTGCTCGCCCGGCGCTGGGGTCGGGTCGGAGGGGCTGCTTTCGGTGACCTTGAGTACCTCGATGAGGAAGCGGCCGTTTGTGCCGTAGGCCAAGGCTTGGCCGTACTCCAAGGACGTGTCTTTCGGCGTGAGCGGCCCGCTCGACGCGGGTGGCCTGGAGACGCGGGCAAGCTTCCCGTCTGGCCCGACAGTCCAGTCGGGTCCGGGTGATGGTGGCGCCGCCTTGTACCGGGCGTCGCTGAGGACGGCCACTCCCGGGCCGTGCTTGCCCGCGGTGATGTGCGCGGAGGTGGTGATCGGCGCCTGGGAGCGGGAGCGGGCAGATGCCGGGGCATTGGCCGTGCGCGGGCCGCATTCGCGGGCTGCGGTCAGCACCTCGGCAAGCAGTTTCGCTTTGTCGGTCTGCCGGGGCAGGAGGTAAATACTGACACTGAATCCGGGGTTGTACCGCTCCGACCGCAGTTCGTAGAGGGCCGGTACACGCACCGCCTTGCGCTTGGCCGCACCCTCGTGGGTAATGCGCGCGCCGCCGGGGAGCTCCACCAGTCGGCAGGGTGAGATCTCCAAGGGCTTTCTCCGCTCGGGGCGGTGGACTACACCCTCGCCCAGCTCGGAGACTCTGCGGTCCAGCTGAGAGTCCATGATCTGCTGCATATAGGAGGGCTCGAAATCATTACCGGAGGCACTCGTTTCAGCAGGACTCACCGTCTCGCCCGATGAGGTGCACCCGCTCATCAGTAGGCCGCCCAGGACCGCCACCGTCGACAAGAGCCGCCTTCTTCGCATGGTCCGACGGTACGGCAGCTTCCCGGCCCGCACCATGGAAACCCGTAATTCCAGCGGGAGTTGAGAGCGCATTGTTCACCGCGTGCGGCATCGGCCCCGATAGGTGACGCGATGATGCCCCGCCCGGACGTCGTCGTGCTCACCCACGAGCACTTCGACCACTTCCACCTGCCCTCCCTGGACCTACTGGACCGGCAGGCGCCCGTCTACACCGGGCCGCTGCTGCCCGCCCCGGTCGAGGAGGCAATTGTCCGACTCGGGTTCGAGGTCCGCCGCGTCGACCGTCGGCCAGCTGCGCGACGGCGTGCACCGGGCGCTGCGCCGCTTTACCCAGGAGCAGCCGCCCACGTGCCAGGTCGACAGCATTACCGCGCTGATCCGCCGGGGGGTGCCTATCGACTAGCCCGTCCCCGACCGTCTGCCCTGCGCCTGACGCCGCCCCGCGGAGGGCTCCCTCCGGCCCCTCCGACGGGGGCGGGAGGGGCCGGACTGTCGGGCGCCGCCGATGCGGCAGCTCACGCGTGGTGCTGCGGTCTCGGGGAGCTTGTCCGCGAACGTGCGGGCTTCTTCGACCTTCTGGTGGAACGTCATCACCGTACGCAGGTTCCGCGCGGCCGCGTGCCCCAGGAGCGCCGTCTGCAACAGGGCCAGCCGCCGGCCCCGCCGCGCTTGCGATCTCCACCTCACCGCCGCCAGCACCCTTCTGCGGGCGGGGTGCGGCGAGGATGCGCGGCGTCGCGGTCAGATAGAGCCGAAAGTCCGACGGGATCCGGGCATTGTCATGGATCGCCGCCCACGGACGCCCCAGCTCACCCGCGGTGGAGTGTGCCTCGTCCACGATCGTCAGGTCGAACGGCGCCATCTGCTGCCTGTACAGCCGCTCCCCGCCCACCAGAGCGGCTTCCAGCGGTCCGCGCACCTTTCCCTGGCCTGTGGTTGCGGTGATGTCCTCGCGGTCCACGAGGGAGGCGTACGTGGCGAACACGACTACAGGCCCTGTCCCGGCCCACAGGGCGAGCTGGATCGGGTTGGTGGTCGTGCGCACGCCGAGCGAGCCCAGGACGGCGTCGTTCTCCAGCGAGCACACGGCGACCATCGGGGCCCGGTGACCGACGGCCCGCCACGCCTCTGCGGTCTGCGCGAGCAGGTCCAGGGTCGGCACCGTGACGAGGATCCGCCCGCCGGGAAAGCACTCCAGGGCACTGGCGGCTGCCATGAGCGTCTTGCCGGAGCCGGTCGCGGACACGATCGTGCCCCGGGCACCCTGCGGAGGTACAGGTGATCTTGCAGGGAATCCGACCCACTTCCGTACGGCCGCTTTCTGGTCCAGCTGGTGTTTTCTGAGCAGAATCAACGACATCCTGCGCCTCCCTTTGCGGTCATTCTCGCAGAACCTCAAGCGGCTTTGTGCGGGTCGCACGGACCGGTCATTGATCCAGGTTCGCGTATTCTGCTGGTGCCAGCTTCGGCTCCTCACACCTTGGTTCAACGAGGTGCTGAAGCTTCCCCTTGATCGTGGACACCTGGAGACTGGGACCCGAGGTTCCAGAGGAAGTAGCACCAGGTGGGAAGCAAGTACACGAAGCGGTACACCGAGGAGTTCAAGCGGG